>JBBTBY010000028.1 GCA_038043445.1 Spirochaetota bacterium | reverse complement strand
AGATGAGGAGAATATCATGTTCGAAGTCGCGCTCGCCCGCATGCAGTTCGCGCTTACGATAGGATTTCATTTCCTGTTCCCGCCGATAACCATCGGATTGATCTGGTTCATCCTTGTCATTGAAACGCTCGGCTGGCGGAGAAATGATCGATCGTATACCGCACTGGGGGTGTTCTTCGGAAAGATCTTCACCATTACGTTCGCGGTCGGCGTTGTAAGCGGCATAGTCATGTCGCTTCAATTCGGGACGAATTGGGGAGAGTTCACAAAATACTCAAATGCCCTGTTCAGCAGCATACTGCTCATCGAAATATTCTTCGCGTTCTTCATAGAGTCCACATTCCTCGGCATTTATCTATTCGGGCGACATAAGGTGCCGCGCTGGCTGCACTGGTTCTCGATCGTCATGCTGGCCCTCGGTGCGACCCTTTCGGCATTCTGGATAATCGCGGCGAATTCATGGATGCATTCGCCGGCGGGGTACGCGCTGTCGAACGGAAAAGTCGTTCTTACCGATTTGGGTGCGGCGATCTTCAATAAAACGACATTTCCCCGCTTCTTTCACACCATCGTCTCCTGCCTCGTCATAGGCGCATTTTTCGTGAGCGGTATCAGCGCGTATCTCATCGCGACGAAGAAGGCGATCGTCTATGCGAAAAAAACGCTGCTCATGGGGCTTACGGCAGGTCTCGTACTTTCCGTGGTGCAAGTAATACCGTTCGGTCATATGCAGGTGCTGGCGGTCGCGGAAACGCAGCCGGCGAATCTTGCCACCATGGAAGGGCTCTACGAAACACAGAGTAATGCCCCCCTGCTTGTTTTCGGCATCCCGATAGAGCAGCCGCCATACATCACCAATCGCATCGAGATACCGGGATTATTGAGCGTCATGCTGAGCGGCAATCGCGATCATGTCGTCGCCGGGATGCGATCGTTCCCCGAAGAGGACCGACCGCCGCATGCGATCACCTTCCTGTCATTCCATGCCATGGTAGCCATCGGCATCGCCATGATAGTCATAATGGCATCCTCTCTGATCCTGCACGTGACCGGGAAACTATCCGTCATGAAGCCCCTGCTCTATCTATTGGCATTCCTGTCTCCCCTGCCCATTGTCGCAACACAGCTCGGCTGGATCACGACCGAGGTCGGCAGACAACCGTGGATAATATACGGTTTGCTGAGGACAAAAGACGCCGTATCGATTTCCGTATCCGCGAACGCGCTTATCTTCTCGCTTGTGCTCATCGGCGCGCTCTACATCATCATCATATCGCTCTATCTGTTCCTCTTCGTACGAATACTGCGCAAAGGCCCGCCGGTGGATAAAGCGCTCGACGTCGGGGGTTGATATGCTGGAAGCGGTATGCTTCATACTGTTCGCATCGCTCACGGCGATATATCTCATCGCCGATGGATTCGATCTCGGCGTCGGAACGCTCTCGCTTTTCCTTCGCGATACCCGCGATAAAGCGGCGGCGGCGTATGCGCTCTGGCCGATATGGAACGGGAATGAGGTGTGGCTGCTGAGCGCGGTGGTGCTTCTCATGGCCGCGTTCAGCCCCGTGTACGCGGCGATACTGAGTTCATTCTATATTCCTGCCATACTGCTTGCCGCGGCGATAATATTCCGGGGCATCTCGCTTGAGTTCTACGATAAGGTCACGAACGCATTCCTGAAAAACACCCTCTTTCTATTTTTTGGCATTGGCAGCGCCTTCATCGCATTCGCCGTCGGATTCGTAGCAGGAAATGTCATGCGCGGCATACCTTTTGAGAGCGGATCGTTCACCATACTCCCTGCGCTTATCGATCCGTTCTCGCTTTTCATGGGATCGTCCACGTTGTTTTATTGCGCCCTGCACGGGGCGGTATTTCTCGGATACAAACAGCATGGGAAGGCAAGGGCATTCTTCATGCCCGCATTCATCGCCTTTATCGCCTCCGCTGCCGGCGCGACGCTGTCGGGGACGCTGACGACATCGCTCGGCACAGCATTGGGAAAACCGCTCGTTTTCCCCGCCGTCGGCCTGTGTATGGCTGCCCTCACCTCGCTATTCTTCGCATCTCGCCGCGGACACACACGTACCGCATTTGTCTTATCTTCTCTGCTCGGTATCGGAGCGGTCATAAGCTGCGCCGCGATCATGTTCCCGAATATGCTCGCCACGCCCGGCAGGATGCTTACCGCATATTCGGCCGCATCAAGCAACCTCCCCGTGATCATCGCCATAACGATCACCGGCATCCCGCTTGCAATTTGTTTCAATATACTATCCTATTGGGTATTCAGGACCGTTCGGAAGAAACAATAGATGGAGTTCAGTATGAGATCACAACTTCGATGCAAGGCATGCGGACTTATCGTCGAGGAGAAGCGGTTGGGAAATGTGTGTCCCGCCTGCGGCGTCAAGCGCGCTGCGTTCGAACCATATCAGAATCCCGTATCGGAGACGCGCGAACGCTGGCTTGCGCTTGATATTCATCCTGTTGTAGTTCATTTCCCCCAGGCGTTCATTTTTTCATCGCTCCTGCTCCTGCTTTCGCTTTTCCTGAGCACGCCGTTCACCGACACCATCATGGCCGGGGCGCGCATCATGCTGCTGGCAATGCCTGTTGTGATCTGTGCGGCTATCGTGAGCGGCATTGCTGACGGCATCGTTCGCTTCAAAAAATTGATGACACCGTCGCTCATACGGAAGATCGTACTCGGCGCCTGTGCGTTCGCGGCGTCGGTCGTCATTGCGGCTTTCGTCATTACATCGGACCTGACGCATTTCATGATCATCCTCGGCCTGAATGTGCTTGCAGCGGCATGCTCGGTCATACTCGGGCTCATCGGCGCACGCCTCACCTGCGCGAAGCTCCCCGGTTGAACAGCATGAAACTCTTCATGCGTTTCTTCCCGAAGGCGGTGAATAAGAACATTACCCTGTACAATGTGTTCACCGTCATTCTCTGCGCGATATTGTTCTTCAGTTTCTTTTTCATCATGTCGTCCATAGCGTTCTTCATCCTGCCGCTAGTCGCGGGGCTGTCCGGAAAAGAGATCGGCGGGGCCGGGCTCATCGTCATGCTCCCGTTCTCCATTCTTGCAGTGGATATCGTGCTCTGTCTGGTGCTCCTCGTCACGAACGTGCGGCTCATGGACCAATGATGGAGCGCATTCGTTATTTCCTCTCGAGCATCCGTTCCGCCCTCAACGCTTCGAGCGGTATCCTGACCAGCACGGGCTTCTGCACAAGGCGTGCGATGTCCCTCATGCCGGCAAGCGTTTCCGGAGAATGACGGAACAATTCGCTCATCGTGCAGAAAAAGACATACTCCCGGCCGTCGATGCCGAAATTCTCATAATTCACCCGCATATCATCCCATGCCAGCGCACGGAACGCCGCACGGGATGAGAGTTCCCTGCGGAACGCCGCATCGACGATACGCTCCACTTTCGTGTGATACCGCTTGTCAAAAACATCGAAAAAGCTCCGCCGCGCACCGGTCCGCACATCGAAAAGAAGATATCGCACCGTACGGCTCGGATGGCCGTCGTTCATGAGCATGGTCTCATCGATCTTGACGCTCACCATGCGTGCATCTTCATATGTCCTCGATGCGGTCACACCCCATGCCCAGGGGCTCATGAGCGGGTCGTTCTTCGCATCCTCGCGGCAGAGATTCAGGAACCAATCCGCCGCGGCCTCGTACCCGTTCTCATCGCCGGTTATATCCTTCATCAGCTCCTGTTCGATGCGTTCCGCGGCGGCAGGCTTACAGGTGTTGCTGAATGAACCGTATTCGAACCGTACTTTTCCCTTAAGCTCATCGTTCATCCCGATATAGGTACGTTCCAATATTTTCCTGCGCTCGGGTGCTGCTGACGTGCACGCCGTCATCGCACCGATAAGACCGACGCAGATGAGAGCGCCGACGAGTACCGACCTTTGTCCGTTGATCATAGTAGAGCGAGTATACAATATCATATTTTTTATTGGAATACGGCGGCGATGCGCTATCTATGTGCTCTCGGTTTCCAAAACGCTTGCAGAAATCATTGATTTGCCGTATAACTATTGCCGGGTGATCGACATGAGCTTCAATCGAGCCTTGAGCAAGAGAGTATCGATAATGCATACCGTACGTCCCTTTGCCGCTCTGGCGGTATTTTTCCTGCTTACCTCGTGTGCTGTCGACAAAATGGCGATAAATATGGTCGCCGATGCGCTTTCCAAGCCCGGAGGCACCGTCTGGACGGGCGAGGACGATCCCGAACTCGTCGCCGATGCCATGCCCTTCGCGATAAAGCTCTATGAGTCGCTCCTTGAGGGCGCACCGGATAACACCTCTCTCATACTGTCGCTCGGCAGTGTCTATGTCATGTACGGCAATGCCTTCCTGCAGACGCCGGCGTCCATGCTCCCTGTCGCCGATTATCAGAAAAAAGAGGCCATGCTCGCACGTTCGAAGAAATTCTTCATGAAAGGGAAAAATCTCCTTATATCCGGTCTCGAAAAGAAACACCCCGGTGCTGCAAAACTCATAGCCGAAAAGAAAACGAACGAGATGAACAAGCTCATGACGAAGGACGATGTCGGCTATCTCTACTGGCTCGCCGCGGCATGGATGAGCGCATTTTCCGTGAACGCATTCGACATCGATGTGGCCGTGGGCGTGCCGGTGGCGCATTCCCTTATCATGCGGGCGCTCGAGCTCGACGAATCGTATTCGAAGGGCGCGATCCACGATTTCCTCATATCATTCTACGCCATGGTGCCGCTGAGCCTCGGCGGCGGAGATGACGCGAAAGCGAAATATCATTATGAGAAAGCGCTCAAACTCGCCGGCGGCATGTCCGCCTCGCCCTATGTCACCTATGCCACGGCCATGTCGGTAAAGATGCAGAACGTGAAGGAATTCGACGAGCTCATCGAGAAGGCGCTAGCCGTAAGCACGGCGGACGTCTATGACGGACGCCTTGCCAACGTACTTACGCAGCGGCGTGCGAAGTGGCTCAAAGAGCACCGAGGCGATATCTTCCTGCTTGACGACGATAAAAAGTAATGAACACTATGTATCCCGGAGGACACATGAGAACGATACTGCAAAGAACCATTATTTTCGCGGCGGCTTTTTCAGCCATGACTCTATCGCTTGCCGCGGCAACGCTCAAGATAGCATCCGTTGCGCCCGAGGGTACGCCGTGGGGTGCTGCGCTCAACAAGATGGCCGGCGAATGGCAGAAGGCTTCCGACGGGAAAGTAGTACTGAAGATATATCATAACGGCATTGCCGGCGGCGAATCGGATGAGATACGCAAGATGAAGATCGGCCAGCTCCAGGGCGCGGTCGTCACGAGCTTCGGCCTGTCCGAAATAGCACCGGAAGTACTTTCATTGAGCATACCGTGCCTCATCGACGGTGATAAGGAACTGGAATACATCTTCAAGAAGATGCAGCCCTACTTCGCGTCCAAGGTAGAAGCGAAAGGATACAAGGTCGTGGCATGGTCGCGCGCCGGCTGGGTGCGCTTCTTCTCGAAAAAACCGATATTCTATCCCGCCGACCTCAAGGTGCAGAAGATAGCCGCGAACGGCGACGATCAGGCATTGTTCCAGACATGGAAAACGATGGGCTATACGCAAGTGCCCGTGAACATCCCCGATATTCTCATGGCGCTCAACAGCGGCATGATCGATGCGCTCTATTCATCGCCGATAGCGGTGGGCGGTTTCCAGTGGTTCGGCCTTGCGAAGAATATGTCCGAGCTTAAGATAGCCCCGTTCATCGGCGCGATCATCATAAAAGATTCGGTATGGAAGACCATTCCCGCGGATGTGCAGCCGAAGCTTACCGCTGTCGCCAAAGGGCTTGAGACCGAGCTCAATGAGAACGTGACGAAGCTCGAAGCGGACGCCATCGTCACCATGCAGAAATACGGTCTTGTCGTCAATCCGGTGAGCGACGATGCGCTTAAGGCGTGGAAAGCCGAATTCGAAGCCGGCTATTCGAAAATATTCGGGAAGAGCTTCTCGAAGGAAGTATATGACATCATCGTGGGCTACAAGAAGGAATTCAGGGGAAAATAAATGAAGAAGATCGTCGGCATTTTCCGCGGCGTCGAGAACGGGGCCGCATTCACCATACTTATCCTTATCTCGGTGCTCTGCTTCGGTGAAGTGGTACTCAGGAAATTCTTTCAGACCGGTATAGAGGGTTCCACCAATATCGTCACGCATCTTACGTTCCTTATCGCCTTCATCGGCGGCATGATAACCTCGCGCGAGAACGGCCACCTCTCCCTGTCCATAGGCCTCGAGGCTATGAAGAACAAGCTTCGGACTTCGACACACATCGTCGGCGCATGTCTCGGCGCGACCGTTACGACAGCGTTCGCCTTAAGCTCCCTGTCGATGACGCTCATCGGTTTCAGCGATCGTACCATTAACTTCATCCCCGTGCAGTATTTCGGCTTCATCATGCCCATCGGCTTCATCGTCATGGCGGTGCGCTTTATAACGCTTCTGCCTGCGAAGCCGCTCGGCAAAACGCTCGCCTCGCTCGGGTTCCTGTTCGGGGCATTGCTCGGCTTTCAATCGGTGACGAAAATAGCCGAGGCGCTTCTCGGCACCATGCCCGCATGGATGGCGTCACTCGATCCTGTGTGGCTCACCTCCATGCAATTCTTTGCGATACCGATGATAGTCGGGCTTATCGTCTTCGCCATGCTCGGCACGCCTATTTTCATCGTGCTCGGAGGGATCGGATATATCCTCTTCGCCCAATCCGGCGGAGCGCTTGAGGTCGTTCCCAACGAAGCGTACACGCTCCTTACCAGCAATTCCATCCCCGCCATACCGCTCTTCGCCGTCGTGGGCTATGTGCTCTCGCAGAGCAAGTCCGGGGAGCGATTGGTCCGTTTCTTCAAGGCGTTCTTCGGATGGATGCCGGGCGGCACGGCCATTGTCGCCGTCATCGTCTCCGCTTTCTTCACCACGTTCACCGGCGCCTCCGGCATTACGATACTCGCGCTCGGGGGGCTCCTTTCCTATACGATGATAAACAGCGGGAAATACAAGAGCGAATTCGCAACGGGATTCCTCACCTCTTCAGGCAGTATCGGCATCATTTTTCCGCCGTCGCTCGCTGTCATCATGTACGGGTCGCTCGCGCAGGTAAGCGTGCTCGATCTCTTCTTCGCAGGCATCATCCCCGGCATTCTCATGATAATCGTCATGTCGAGCGCCGGTGTTTTCGAATCGCTCAAGGAAAAGCTGAAACCCGAACCGTTCAGCATAAAGGAAGCGATCCTTGCCTTCCGTGACGGATTCTGGGACATCATGCTTCCGGTGTTCATCTCGGTGTTCTATTTCACCGGGACCATGTCCATCGTGGAAACGGGCGCCTTCGCCGTGTTCTATGTGCTTATCGTTCAGCTCTTCGTCTACCGCGATATCAAGCTTAAGGCGCTCCCGGGCGTGGTGCTGAAAAGCGTCCCCGTCATCGGCGGCATACTCATCATCGTTGCGCTCGCAAAAGCGCTTTCCTACTTCATCGTGGATGCGCGCATACCGATGATGCTCGCCGATTGGGTAAAGACCACTATCGCATCGCCGATAGTATTCCTTCTCCTCCTCAATCTCGCGCTTCTTGTCGTGGGCTGTTTCATGGATATATTCTCGGCGATCATCGTGGTCGTACCGCTCATCATACCGATAGCAGCGGCGTTCAATATCAATCCGGTGCATCTGGGGATGATATTCATCATGAACATGGAGCTTGGATTCCTCACGCCGCCGGTGGGGCTTAATCTCTTCCTCGGCTCGTACAGCTTCAATAAACCGCTCAGCCAGATAATTAAGAACATCGTACCGTTCTTTATCCTGCAGCTTATCGCGGTGCTTATCATCACGTATGTGCCGTGGCTGTCGACGTTCCTGCCGAATCTGATAAACGGTAAATAAGAAACAACCCCTATCCCCGACCCTTTCCCCTTCAAAAGGGGAAAGGGAGCATAAGCCGGCTTGCGTTTATACGAATAGTCTCTTGATTCCAAAAATAATACGGAAGTTTGTGTTTACAATGATTTGATGTATACTTATTCGTAATACTTTTGATACGGATACATTATGGCGCTTTCGATGAGGAGATAGGCAAGCGGGCCATTGAGATTGCGAAAGAAGTACACTGCACCGTTGGCGGGGAGCGAAGCGGTGAAAAAAAGGACGGAGAAGTAGGCGGTTTTATGGCGGTGTTTAATTGCGCATATCAGTCGCTATGTTCAAATCATAAAGATAGAAGAACAGAGTTGCCAGGATTAACCGGATTACAGGATTACACGGGTGATGAAATCCGGTTTATCCGGGAATCCGGGTATCACTTCTTTTCTGCTCATCCACAGAAACATTTAATATGAATTATTCCACACATAACGCGAGGAAACAATATGAGAAACGAAGTCCAAGCCATTCGTATTGAAATTGAAGCCGTCATAAACGATAATCCAATTCGAGAAAAAATCCTAAATGGATTTAAAAAATACGAGGGCGACACCCAATATCAGTTGCTGGGAGCAAAAGAGGTATTTGATAAATTATGCAACACATACTCAGCCATACATAAAAGTTTAGAAATTATTGAATATTATCCACAAGAGTTCTTTGACGACCTCCAAAACAAAGTAGTTAATTTTAAAAAAGCATTACTCGACATGCTTGATAGTTATAGTATTGAAAAAGCGAGCGCTGACCCAAATAGAATGAACGGTATGAGAAAAGAAATTCATAAACTTGTCAACACTAATTATTTAAATATTTTATGGCTATATATTGAAAAAATAAAAGTCAGCACACTGGATACAGAAATATACATGTCGCGTAGCGAGCAGTATTTGGCTAAGATTCAAGACGTATTAAAAAGCACCAGCGACATCGAGGCAAATATAAAAAACATTAAAGAACATGCCGAAGAATCAGCTGGCAAAATTGGAATATCTACGCATGCAAAGATATTCTGGCATCAAGCACTATTCCATGCGGCACTTGCGGTTTTATTCGCCGCTATAATAGGGATAAGTCTTTATTTTGGGTACATGGAAATAATGGCATTGTTACAAAACACAATTCAATTGAAAAACGTTGCAAATATAACTGGGAAAGAAGTTGTCGACCTGCTGCAAAAACTATTGATTCTATCGATATTTTCAATTGTATTGTATCAGTTATTTAAGAACTTCAACGCACAAATGCATCTCTATGTAATTAACAATCATAAGAAGAACGCTTTGCTGACATTCCGATCTTTTGTCGATGCCGGGGAAAGCGATGTCGATGTGAAACATGCCTTATTAATGATGACTGCGAAATCAATATTTGATATCAATCAAACAGGATATATTAAAGACAACAAAGAAGATGGCGATATCAACATGTATGATTCTGTACTAAATAAATTGAAAGAAAAAGATAAATGAAGATAAAAACGAAGAGCTGTCAGGATGAACCAGATACGCAGAATTATATCGGCAACAAAATCCGGTTAATCCGGAAATCCGGGTATTAAACATCTTCCTCTCTTGGGGCCGCATGTCATGTGATATACAAATGATATACGGAAAATGATTACTCCCACGGCGATATTCTTTTATATTCCAGCGACCGTGCACCGAAATTGATAAGCAGCCCGACGCGCAGATTAGCCGCCTTGAGGTAATGTTTTACCTGATAAACATGTTGCAGGGTTAACACGTCCGTCCACTTGGTTTCGACTAGCACCAAGCCGTTGACGAAAAGGTCTGCGAAGTATTCTCCGACGATTTTACCTTTGTATTCGATGATTAGCTGCTTTTCCCTTTCCGTGTGCAGGCCTTGTAACGCAAGCTCGTGAGTGAGTGCATTCTGATACACGCGCTCAAGGTAGCCCGAGCCGAGGGAATTATACACCTCGAAAGCCGCGCCGATGACCTTCTCTGTGATGGATTGAAAATGAAGTGATTGCATGTGAACCTCCGTTTTCCGCTCCCTACGCACTCCCGTGCGGGCTGTCGGCGCAAATCGCCATCCATGGCTCGCGCCACCTGACACATCCGTGTGTCACGGTCAAGGGCGAGGAGCTGTACTCAGCGACGAGTTCATTTCACCCTTGATAGACCGTGCGGGTGTGCGTATCTTAAGGAAAAGCGGAGGTCGCATGCAATTCGCTTCGAATCATCTGTACGGAATTGATAGCAGTGAAAGAGAAGAGTCACCCGGATGAACTGTTGCACAGGATGTGCAAAGATAATTAACTGTCTTACTTGTTAAGTAATTCGTGTTGTAAAAAGTCTCGATTTCCCAGAGAAATCAATGGGTTTTCGAGACCTTCTTTTCAGTACATGTATCACCGAGGTGTAAAAAGGCATGTTGCCCATATGTTGCCCACGATTAAGAAGCTTTCGGCGGCGTTATGATGCCGTCAAGCACCTTCACCTTCTCTCTGCCGACATCACCTTGGTAATGTGCGTATCTGAGCGTCATTGCCATCGAGGCGTGGCCGAGCAGCTCTTTTAACACGTCCAATCCAGCGCCACGCATTCTCATAAGCACGGCGAAGACATGACGTAAATCATGCAGTCTCAGCAATGAGCCATCGCCCTGTCGTGCAAACGAAAGTTGCGCTCGCAGCTTATTCCAGCGAAGTAGTACCTGCGCATAGCTCATCGGCATGCCATTCATGCTCAAGACGTACTCTGTCGCCGGTTCCAACTGCCGTAATTCACGCAAATAAACCAACAGGTCATCGGGCATCGGAATAGTTCGACGCTTCTTAGACTTTGTGGCATGTGCCCAGAGGGAGATGTAGCCATTTTCGAGGTCAACGTCTGCCCACTTCAACTTGCAGGACTCACTGCCGTCGCGCATACCCGTGAATATGGCGAGCATGACGACGCGCTTCATGATACCTACAGCCTTTGTAAAAAGCTCCTGTATCTGTTCAGTGGTTAGGTGAATTACGCGTTCGTTGTCTTCCTTTGTCCTTAATCTCTGAGCAGGATTAGCCGTTATATACTCGCGGTTAATACACCAATTAAAGAAGCACGAAAGCGAAGCAACGATTTTATTTATTGTGGCTGCCGATAGCACACTTTTATGCTTCGAAGTAGGGTTTGCCCTTCGATGCGCAAGATATTCTTCAATGTGATGCCGCTTGATCTCGCTCAGGTACTTCTTGCCGAAGAACTTCACCGCTTGATTCAGCACCGACGTCTCTCGATATACAACCTCAGCGGTCTTCTTACCCGTGATCCACTCAATGTACTTTTTCACGATGTCAAAGAACTTATGCTTGGCAATGACGGAGCCGTTCGAATCGTATATCTCCCGCTCCCAGCGTCGGTATAACTCAACCACCGCTGAGGCCGGGCATGTTACGAGCCTTCGGAAGCGGTTACCCAACACCCGAAGGTCAAACACGTAACGGCGTTTCCCGTTCTTGCCAATGCCTATTTGTCTGTATCCCATAGTTTCTATTCTCCTTTTTTCTACCGGATGAATGGTCGCTATGGTTTACGTTGTCTTCCATAGGGTACCATTCTCATGCAAAAATGCAACGGTCAATACGGGTTTTTCTTTATTGATTTGATGGCCTCGTCTGGATCGATGAGGTAACGTTTCCCGCCGATACGGTATGCGGGAATGATTCCCTCACGTACCTTTTTTCTGATCGTGTACGGCTCGAGGCTAACGCAGCAGTCATGTAGCTCTTCAACTGTAATCAGCTGCTTTGATAGCCGACGTGCCCTCTGCTTAGTCTCCGTCTCATTTGTTTCCAGGTAGAGAGGCGGTACTACCACTGTTTTGTCTTGACGCATCCGGTGCTCCTTATGATTTTATTCAAAATATTCCGCCTCGGTAGCGAGATGGAATATTTCAAATCAATCATGAACTTAGTTTATTCCCTCCTGGGGATCTATTCGTTTTGTTCTTCTCCGCATCAATAGAGGCCTTGATCTCATCCTTAAAACTATCTCCAGTCGTTAGGGGCGGAGTTTCCTCGGCAAAAAAGAGATGCTCACTCAAAACATACATGTCTGCAGAACATTTGCGCTCAGTAGCTTCCTTCGATGGGCAATCGTCTATTGTCTGAGGCGTAACAATCGTAAACTGCGGCAGGTCGTTTCCTTCTTCGACAAGATATCCGGCACCTTTCAGCTCCCGAGTTATTTTCGCCTTAGTATACGGAAACCTACCGGGGACGAAGTCTCTATGTTGAAACAGAGCGCTCGCGTTGATTAACACCTTTTTTTCAGCCCTAAGCCGAATAACAAAGATATCGTTGATGAACCCATTATTGGAAATGATCTCTACAGTGCGGCCGTGACGGCGAATCCCATCTGCACCGCCGAAATCTCGGGCATGAGTCGAAATCAATCCCCGTATCAGATTTATGAAAATCTCCACGGGTGTTCCTGCTTGCGTTTTTGATCGGTATTGAACACCGTAATCCAGTAGATAATCGAAAAACAAATCTCTCATCGCACTTAGTTCCGGGTAATCAACATGTTCACCAAGGAATGTTGCCAAACGATTGAACGTATAGTAAATAATCGAAATGAACCGCTTGGTCCTGTCTCTTATTTGCGGAGCCCTCGCCGAAAAGACCGACATTATATCACGTACTTCGGACTCAACCTGACTTGGCGCAATACCGATTGTACATTTCAAAAAGCCGATAAAAGCGCTCGGTAGGTTTCTGGCATGTATGCTATCGTATGCAGTCATATCAGCATCCTGAATCAGAAAAGATGGCTTTCGACCATCAATCGCTTCGTCCTCTACGGGGTCGAGACAAATCTCGAATATCCTTTCATCAACAGCGGGGCCGGCATTAATCGGGGATTCACTGTTTATGATCACGTTCGATACAATCCGATCGCATTCACCAAAGTTTTTTCGCACCCTTCCAGCACCATCTGCAATTCCAACTAACCGCTCAATCCATCCATGAAAAACATGGAGTGACATATTTTCTCGTCGAAGATTATCGATGACGACAACAAGCCCGCGAATCTTTGACAGCAGATCAAATATGCCGTTAACCGTCGATGAAAAGCTCGGGAAGCTTTCGCTATTCCGGAACAGCCCCATGAAACCCATAAGGACGCGTTCCATGGTTGTCTTGCCGGACGACGGCGGGCCTATAACGACGATCGTTGGTCGTTGCCAACCGATGCTGACGAGTTTATTTACGATCACAGAGGAAAAGATATACACGAGAACAAGCATGGCCTCCATAACCCGCTTTGATTTTATTATGCAATCGAACATGAAACGCACGGCAGCTTTTAGCGGCGCTGTGATGGACGAACGTGACTGAAGCACATTATATGGTTCGAGGTAAGCCTCGAAGTCAGTTGCCGAATCAATCCGTTTGTATGCTGTCTCTATCACCGAGCCATCAGGACTGATTCCCCCATCCGTGAAATAATACGACGGGTTTTTATTTCTGCCGGATCCAAGATCGCGAGTGTATAACTCTTCCTTTTTTGTAGCAGGCTTCAATTCGCGTATTAAATGGTGGAGTAGAGCACCACCATTGCGCATGAGGCTCTCGTCGATATATGCATCGCTTCCCTGTTCCTTCATAACTGCATTGAGGATTTCGTTGACGATTTCTCTAATATCTGATGATGTCGTCAAGACGAGTATTTCCTTTCCGCCCTCTAACTGAATACGATATTCCATTAAACTATCGCCGCCATTGATATCTTTGAAATGCGTGGTCTGGCATGCGACGAAACTACTCAACTTGACGCTATCGTCCTCACCTCCCGGTATCGAACGATAAGTAAAATCACTCATACGCACGTACGAGCGTCCTTTGTGGCACCATTCCGCTTCAATCGTTGGCTGAACTTCCTGCTGGGCCGAAGCGGGACAAACAACGCCAGCGGACGATGATTTCGGAAGATAAATCGGAAGATCATCATAATAGGGCGACACCGTTGCTACGTTAACGTCTCCAGAAAGATAGATATTCTCTTCGTCTTGCATTTCATGCCTCCTGAGCATAAAGTTTTTGTTGTATTTCCAAAATCCGCGGGTTTGATACCGCAGTTTTGTTTCGTTGTTGGATGGCCTCATGAAGTAACTTTCTCTGAGGTGATGAGACGTTACAGTTTTTGTCCTTAATCACCGCTTTGGCCCGTTCCGGATCGCCGGCATGCTCTTCCAATATTCTATGCATGCCTTGTACCTTCAAAAAATGATCGAATGACTCATCCGACTCAGGTATCGCCGCGAACCCACCTGAAAGCAGATAATTAAAATAGTTTGCGAGCACAGGCGTTTTACTATTGAGCACGTCAGATAATTTACGAGTGTCGATACCAAACTTATATTTGATGTCCGCATAGGTTCTAATGTTAAGCTCAACGCGCATAACATCTTTTGATTCTGCAAGAATAGCAGCTCTTTTATTCGGAGAGAGAGCGCGAATATATCCCGGATGGTCGAATAGCTCATAATATTTCAAGTAGAATGTGACGCGGTCTTTTGCACCCGGTCCAGAAAACACGATAGACTTTTCTCCATACAGTCGGCACGACACGCCTTCCGCTGAAATACCTGCAAGCACCGGAATATATTCATTTGTCACTCGTTGCATGCGGAGATTCTGCGCCACGTCTATGCGGCATACTTCCGCTGCATCGAGTAATGTGTCGGAATCTACGGTGATGACGCCGCTCTCATTTAATTGCCGTATGGCATCAGTGATGTTATTATTATTGATTAATCCGAAACTCGATAGCAGCTTTGAGGAAATTATTATCGTGGTATCATCATCGGCTATGGCAACGTCAACGAGGCCAGGGCAGCGCAGATATCGGGGCAAGTTATTCGTGAGCACTTTCTTTTCTAGTCCTTTAGATGACTTCGTATAGAAGGCCTCTGGTTTGAAGGCACGCACTACTTCCCGTGGGATTGATATTTTTATTGTATCAAACGAGTTCATTGCCGGTCACTCAGATTGCTATCTTATCGCTTGTAATGGATGCCACAGATGCCTGTTCCTAATTAAAAGATACTCAGTTACCTATATATAGTATACTCTGTGTGCTATAAGTCAAATTCATGAAGGTCACATTTTGAATATATGACTCGATTTAATAGTATTTCAATTCAGGTTCAATAATAGTACTACATATGATACATATATTAAAATAGTCTAGAATGATCAAGTCTCAGGGCCATATCAGGTGCGAGCCATTGCCCCCGCTCTAATACGCATCCATAATTGACTAAACTATGTATCTGACGTATAATATAACCGAGGTAAGATTATGCCTGTTATGAAATTGCCTGTCCCTACGGCTCGGGAGTTTGAGATACAGAAAACAGATATGAACGCCGACATCGCGGAAACCCTTGAAAATGATCCATTGTGCAGAAGCATCGCTAAAACCTATATTGACCTAGGTAAAAGTATAGACCCTGACGGAATATATCAACTCGCTGCCGATCAATTGAAATATCCTGAGCTTTATCTTTTTGCATCACCGAACCCTTTTATTATAGAAGATACCGTGATTATGCTCGAGCATGCGATGATAGGTAAGACACCGGACTATATAGCCGCCTGCCGGAAACACCTCGATGCGTTGATTCAAAATCTGACGGGCGGGAAACTGACCTACACGTTATTCTCGGGCGAACTGAAAACCATATACGACTTCAATGGTCATGACCATCCGCTCAAGCCGAGCATAAAGCTCGTAACGAGCGATATCTTCTCATTGAATATTTACCAGCGGAGGGTGAAGGATTTTTTATGGCAAGAAGCGTTACTTCCCAAGCCAGATAAAATCGAGCAGTCCATCCGTATCGTAAATAACCTTACCCTATTGCTGATTAAGCATAACGATGGAATACTTGTAACGTGGGGTGAAAAGCCAGCCGACAAGGTAGATAAAGCTCTATTAAACAGCGGGCTAGAAGGTATAAAGATAACGGGTGTGCGTCTCGCTGAACTGATTAACACACACCCTGCCATCGGCGGCTTGTTGCATGGTACAAAAGTAACGATTGAACCGTATTACATTAGTGCCCTCGAGCGATCGTTTTATAACTATGGCTTCTGGGGACTTTTTGACCTGAAACGAATGGTCCGCGCCCCGGAAGATATTACTTTAAATTACCGGCTTCGCATTCTTGCGGACGCCCTCCGCGGTATGTCCATAGCCGATATGAAAAACTGTTATAACCGGGAGCGAAAGAAAGGTGATGAACTCGAAGACCATCATATTAAGCATCAATTGTGGGCGCTTAATACCATCCTGCCCGGGGAGCGCTACCATTTCAAAGCCAGGGAAGCGGCGCTTCTGAACCGCTTCAATACAGATACTGTTAAAACGAACTAGAATTCTAGATATCCAGAATTCTAGTATTCTAGATGGAAAGGGACATAACTCACAACGGCCACCGGTGTATAATTCTAGAATTCTAGTTTTCTACTTATCTAGCAGTATATTGTATTGCGGAGCATGGGATCACCTCAGTCTGCGCAACTTACTCGTCCCGCCGCTCTATAACTATAGCTTAAAAACAGCACGATTCGTCCTGTCGGTGTTCAATATTTAAACACTTCTGCAATTATTCCCATCTCAGTAGTTGCCTATAGGCCGCTCTGTTGTAGTATTACCTCGGTACATGGCGGCCGTGTACTACCCTTGCACGGTCATCCCCTTGGGGCATCGATAGGGTGGACGGATCGCTCATTGTCCCTGTACATTTGACGACAATTGGCGGCCTCAGATACAGCCCCACTATCGCTCATAACAATACTTTAAACATGCTGGGGAAGCTTACGGTATGAATGTGTCAATTAGATTGGGCTGCTACAATGCCCTGCTCACAAACCTGCTTCTCATCACGATTCCATAAATGTTTTAGATATACTCGTAGAGCGCGCGGCTTCGCCCTCCGGCACGATCGACGGTCGTTATTTCTGACGCTTGGTACGCTTTTGTCGCTTGCTGTCTGACTGTTGCCTGATCCGTCCAAGTTCTTGCAGTTTGTCTATGACCGATAATATTTCTCCCGGCGCTTTATTAAAACAACTGAATGCTCCGGCGCGCGCCATCTTCGTGTATACGCTCCGGGTCATCATCTTATTCGGCACGCGCTTCGCGAAGTCTATCAGGTCTTTGAACTTCCCATTCTTTTCACGTTCAGCGACAATAGTGTCTATGACTACGCGCCGTAGCTTCTCGACAGTGGCAAGTCCCACAACTAATTTCCCGTCCTGGGTCGTAAACAAATAGTGGCTGTCGTTCACGGACCGTGTGACAACCGCAATTCCTTTTCTCTTCGCCAGAGTTAGATATTTTCCGACGGTTCGATCGCAATCGTCCAGTATGTGATTTAATAGCTCGACGTAATATTCCAACGGAAAGTGGCTCTTCAAATACATTTCCCAATACGCTATTAAGGCATAGCATACCGAATGAGATTTATTGAACCCATATTTGGCGAATTGCAGCATCTGTTCGTATATCTTGGTAAGCATATCAGGCGCGTATCCAGCCCCCGTTCCCCTCGATATAAAGTCGCCCCTCATCTTGAAAATAATGTCCTCGTTCTTCTTGCTCATAGCCTTACGCAAATCATCAGCCTCAGATGCCGAGAATCTACCCAGCACTCGGGCAATCTGCATAATCTGCTCTTGATAGATCATAACGCCATAGGTAGGTTCAAGTATATTACGAATATCTTCATGAGGATATGTGATTGCCGCTCTGCCGTGCTTTCTTTCACAATAAATATTATGCATTCCCGATCTTAATGGCCCGGGCCGATATAGCGCGAGGGTATCGACGATATCATTAAACTTTCTCGGTAACAACTTTAATAACAGCTTCCGCACGCCGGTGCTTTCTAGTTGAAATATCCCGTCAGTGTCGGCAATTCTAAATGCTGTAAAAGAAGCCACGTCATTCATCGGGATTTTATCGGTGTGAATAGTAATGTTTCTTGATTTGTTTATCCGTTTAATTATTCTTGTTATTAGACTTAGATTCTTATTGTTGAGAAAGTCAATTTTTACAAGCCCTGCTTTCTCCGCCGCGTGCTTGTCGAAATGGATAGCTATTTCTTCCGACTTCGGACGTTTATATAAATGTGCATGTTCCATGGCCGGAGCGTTGGAAATTACTACCCCGGATGGATGTATCCCAGCGCTCCGCACAAGACCTTCAAGGTGAATCGCAATGGCATAGATTGCTTTACATTGCTGATTGTTATTTATTAAATCGGTAAATTGTTTATTGTCTCGATAATTCTGTTCGAGACTAAAATCATCATCAATAATATCGGACCATGCGTTCACGATCTTTGGCGAGACCCCCATCGTTCGACATACGTCCTTGAATGCACTTTTCGCTTTCAGCTTTGAGTACGTCATAAGACGCGCTACATTATCATCCCCGTAGATACTTTTTACAAAACGTATCACTTCGTCGCGCCTATCATCAGGGAAGTCAATGTCAATATCCGGCATACTCTTTCTGTCAGGGTTTAGAAACCTCTCGAAAAGTAAATCATAATCTAATGGGTTTACTTCAGTAATACCGAGTGCATATGCAACAATGCTACCTGCCGCAGATCCTCTACCTGGTCCTACTCTAATTCCGGCTTCCTTTGCATATCTAATAAAATCCTGCACTATCAGAAAGTATCCGTCGAAATCCATTTTGTGTATTGTATCAAGTTCATAAGTAATGCGATCACTTGCAACGGCTGGAATATATCCCTGATACCTGTTATTCAATCCTTCATTGCATAGTTTTCTTAAATGGCCTGTCGGATTTGTTGAACCTTCGCCTTTATACGATGGCATGAAATAGCTTTTGGCAATAAGATCAAGA
Source organism: Spirochaetota bacterium (assembly GCA_038043445.1). NCBI lineage: Bacteria > Pseudomonadati > Spirochaetota > Spirochaetota bacterium. The sequence continues at coordinate 96,057 of JBBTBY010000028.1, read as the reverse complement.
TCACATTGGTCTGCGATAATGTTTGTGTTTTCAATGACATTCAAATTGTCTGGAAAAGCCGATATAACCTCGTCTTCACTCTTGAAATAAAAACCGTCACTGCCAAAACGCATACGTTTCTCATCTGACAGCAGCTTTCTTGTTTGAATAGCTAATGCAACATCATGATAGATTGAATCGCTTTTATTAATGTAATGCACATCATTGGTGATGATACATTTTATTCCGCACTCTTGTGCGAGCCTAGATAAATCCGTATTTAATGCCTTTTGCCCAGGCAACCCTTGATACTGTAATTCGATATAATAAGCATCTCCAAAAATGCTCTTATGCCAGAGAGCTGTTGTTTTGGCTTCGTCGTATTTTGATTGTAGCAGAAGTTGCGGAACTTCGCCAGCAAGGCATGCGCTCGCGCATATCAAGCCTTTGTTATATCGCTCAATAAGTTCGTGGTCTATGCGCGGCCGATGATAAAATCCCTCTGTATACCCGAGTGAAATTAGTTTACTCAGATTCGAATATCCTTCTCGATTCTTCGCAATTAGTATTAAATGCCTTGCAGTTTTTTTATCGTCCGAATTTACAGTTTTGTATAGTCTACTTCCAGGAGCAACGTAAACTTCACAGCCAATAATCGGCTTTATACCCACCTTTTTAGCAGCAGAAGTAAACGCCATCGCTCCGAATAAATTGGCATGGTCAGTAATCGCGCATGCCTTCATACCGTATTCATTTACCTTAGCAATCAGCCGATCGATTCTACATGCCCCGTCGAGGATCGAGTAATCAGTATGCACGTGAAGGTGTGTATAAGCCATATGTTTTCTGAATTATACGGCTTACATCTCGAAAAGTCGATGACTAGAACTCATTACAATATCCTATATGTGAGAGACTGCCATTATATTTTTTTAACAAGGAATAGATATTCTGTCACGTGTATATCACGACCGGATAAGTTTCGACTTCCTCTGAAAGCATTGTATTTTGTATCGAGCACCTCGACCGTGCCGATCTCTGCCAGCATGTCCGTCATCTCTTTCAGAGATATGTAGCCTTCCGAGTTATAAGAGATCAGCAGATACTTTGCGCGCACTGATTCAACTAGCTGTTTCATTGCCTTGGCAGCGGTACTCTTGTAATTGTATGCTGACCGATTCCAGTCAACAGGAATGCCGGAGACGGGGCTTGTCTTCGTAGGGCGTTTGTACTCCGTTATCAGATTAAGCAAAAAGTAGTTCGCGCCAAAAGAATGTTGATTATACGGCGGGTCGATATAAACGAGATCAACCTCGGGCACATTCAACACAACTTCATTTGCATCACCTCGGTGAACAACGACTTCACAATCAAAATTACTGAATACTGGGAAGGGCAATGTTATATCCCCCATGATGCGCGACAGGGCGTCTTCGTTCTTGCCACCGAACTGGCCAATGCCATTGTTCTTAAAAAAGCCCTTGAACACGCCCGATGTATTTGTATGGATAGATGCTTCGGACAAAAGTGGAGCAAGGAAGAAGCTCCTTAAGTATGGACTCAAATCCTCCATGCACTGCCGCGCCGTATCAATATAGTTTGCGTTCCTTGTCGTATAGAATACACGCTCTCCACGTTGAATGTTTTTATCATCTCTTGGCGCGTACATATCAGTAATAAATCCTGATCTGAGTGGCGCGGAGTCCATCTCATCTATTATCGAATCATATATCCCGCGCAGCAGACGCAACTCGCTTTCCGATGGCGATGCCAGATAGCAATTGCTTACGACCTCGGCGTACTTCTCAAGGTCATTTACAATAAGAGTCTTTGCGTGCTGTTTTAAGAAACGAGACACTGCTCCAGTGCCGCTGAACGGCTCGAATATATCGAGTTTGTCTTTTCCAAGCCGCTGCTTGACGAGCGCCACACCTTCGCCAATGAATCCGAGCAATGATCGCTTATTGCCGATGTAGGTTAAAAGCTGCTTGGTCAGATAGGTCTCGCTTTCCGCCTGAGTATCAATAGTTATCGATGTGTCCATATATTGCCGCCTTGTATCGTTCATACAATAGATTCTAGCATGCTGGCAGGCCATGGTCAATTAAAGGATTTTAGGTGGCTCAAAACAGCCCGTCGCAGGGTGCGGTGAACTACCGCACAGTGCGGCGATCTGTCTTGAGAATCTGCTTTTCTGCTTCCGCATGCTGTTATAATGGTTATCAGGGTTCACTGGGAATTACTTCCTGCAATAGTACCATTAGACCTGCGAAAAACGAAAGGAAACGCAGTATCGTATACTTGAACAAAGCATCTGATAGAGCAGACGTTCCGGTTATCTATGCCACGCTTCGCATGCTGCAACTGTTATTACCGCACTTACCGCAGTGCGATACCGAAACAAAGCGTGCGGAGATGCCGTTCTCAGCGAATGAGTGATGCGACGTGCAATGCGGCGATTCACCGCACCTCTGCGGCAGCCCAATGCGGCGGCAGGACATATGACCATCGCTCACAGTCTTATATTGGACCAGGTCCCCCATCGGTAAAAGTAATATTTTCATTGTCTATCTGCCGCCAATTGAATACTTTGCCAAGAAAAACGGAGCGAAAACACTGTTGATCAGCGTCATCGTCCCGTTTCGATCGAATAATTGATTTATTTACAGCCGATCAGATACGTCATCGGGAATGCCCTCGTAGCCCTCGTCGCGGTCGTCTTCAGGATACTCATCCTGCCGAACATACTCAGGCCACTGCGTCTGATCATCGTCATCATCGTCCCACGGTGAGTTATTAGCATGCATTTTCATTTTCCTCCGTAAAAACATTTCCATTGAACCGATATTCGAACTGCTGACAGAATGCGATAATCTCGTCGCGGCAGTTGTCCCAGATGTACTCGCCTGCGAACCAAGGTGTCTGCATTGATTCTGCTTTGTCAACGGCGATTTGCATATCTTCACTCAGACGTTCATACGGCGTATTCAAGAAGCATTTAATCGCAGACTGGATAGCGCGATTCTGTGCTGCTTCAAACAATTCGTCGTATGCATAAACTGAGTATGTAATCGATACTTTTTGCATAATCACACCTCAATAACAATCGTAAAGGACATAATCATCGCCACGTTTCTCAGCGAATGCTATGTCCATACGAATCGCTTCTTTGATATACTCCGAGACCTTCTCGTTCTCGACGGCTATTTTTAGCAATGCGACCGGCACTTCGATAGTTCCGATTCCATCATAGTTTCGATGGTCATGTATTTCGCTGGTCTTATTACAGTTTGCCGCCTCCATTACTTCCAGAACATTGTCATGCCAGAGTGAGAAAGACTCATGCTCGGCATAGACAATTTTATCTATTCGATGTGCGTTGCAGCCCATAGAGCCTCCCGTTTATTTTGCTCCATCATGATCAACCGTTGCAGTCGGCACAGCTTTCCTGACGCCGATGAACTTAACGTTCGCGGCAGTTATCGTAACTTCCTTCAGCTTCTCTCCGTTCTTGGTCTGATAACTGTCCTGCTTGAGATTCCCCGACACAAGCACAGGATTGCCTTTCTTGAGAGACGCAGCACAGCGCTCACCAAGCGGACCCCATGCCGTCACTTTGAAGAAGCTAACCTCGTCGATAAGGTTCTTCCCCTGAAAGTAGTAGCGGTTGTTGGCGACCGTGAATCTGCACACGGACTTTCCACTCTTCGTCTTATGCATCATTGGATCAGCTGTTATTCTTCCTTCTACCACAACCAGATTGGTATTGCTCATAAACTTCACTCCTTGTTCCATATTGTTTTTTGAAACGCATCAGTCTCACGCAGCAAAACAAGCATGAGAGTCTGCTTTACATCATAAAGTGCTTTAAATAGATGCGATTGATCGGCGCGTCCTTCACTGCACTGATATAAAAAGCATTGCAGGTCAACGAGAGTCTGATATCGATCATCCGCCCACATATCTTTGAACTGATGCGAATACGGCTCTCTATGTAAGTATCGCTCCCATATCGCAAATCGATTGAGATTATGCATGTGCCGCGCAAGCAGCTTCGGATTTGATGGGACATCGTATCCGAGGCGCTTGATAGGATGAGATAGGTATCTGTCGCCACCAGCGGCATCCGCCCAGAGCATAGCGACAATACGATTGATTACGTTGTCATTGACTATATATGCGCTCATGTTTCACCTCACACCATCATTTTGCCAGCCGCTGATGCAGCACGATAGATTTCAACGCACACCTGATGCGTGATGTCGTTGACAATCTCTTTTATTTTCTTTTCATCGACGTATAGCTCGATTTCATCAGATTGTAGTCCGTATTGTCCGGCAGCAGTGTTGATCACTTTTTCACGGATTAACCGTTCAAGCATCTCCATGACTTCTGCCGGAAGCATTCCGAATGCAACAATCGCATCTTGCCCGCGTTCCTCGATAAGGTTATACATTCCCTTGCCAATTGCCTCAGTGTCGATGACAAGTCCATACTTTCGCATAGTACTCATTCATCCGCCTCGATCATGAATTTGCCGACTGAATTGCCGTTCTCGTCCATGATCTTTCCGCTGATGTCACCGCGCCGCAGCTTCGGTGCAACTTTCTCAACCGCTTCAGCAATGTCCCAGCGATTGCTCATCGCCGCGTTGCCAAGATTGATCTCAAGCGTAAATTTGCCGTTCATATCACACCTCTTTTATTTCGAGTCGATACCTCTGACCTTTCAGGCGCAGACGTACGTTCTTGCACAATCCTTTTCCCGTCGATACAAGCCATATATTTCCAGTAACCGGCGTTAACGTGATTGTGCTGCCGAAGTAGTACTCCGACACCATGATACGCGCCCTTTCCATCGTATAGGTCGAGCATACGATTCGATAATTTTCAGCAGGAATTGTGTCATGCATCTTGCTGCTCCCATGTTTCATACAAAACGACGCAATGTGTACGTCGTCCAGCCAGCGAGAAGCATAGGTCACAGAGTTCCATGCTGAAGGTTTCATCTTTCTCGCTATCGCCCAGCGATATATGCATGCCTTGTTTCGCCATGCTTGACAATGACTGCCGGATCTGTTTCTCCTGCCTTGCATCCACGATGCCACTGTAATCATCGTTAGCGACAACCTGAACGCAGTCATCGCATAACATGAATTTGTCTTCCCATATTTCAAGCCGCGTCTGCATATAGCGCCCCCAATTTCATTGCCTTGACGATGAGCGTATCAGCGTTCAGTCGTCTATCAGTAGACGCATCCTGAAACGTGTCATCTATTAAATTATAGATAGACCAGCCGTTGGCGGCAGTCCAATAAACATGCTTGCTACTGCGCAGGCCGCCGTTCATCGATACTATAAAGACTTCAACGCCACTGTCACTGTTAGCAAGCTGGCGCAGAGCCTCGATGCTTTTTATTTGTTTTTGCATACACCCTCCATTTTAACAACGCTATTATGTCCGCGATAATGTCAAAGATTGTTGTCTTCATATTGATCCTATGCGACCATACGATCATAATAGGCAATGCCATCATCACCAAGTTCTTCCGGCAGCACCTCATATTGCTCGCCACAATGAAGGCATTTTACTTCCACTGTTATTCCGTAAAACCCGACGCCGATCATCTCGATCACGCCGCCACATTCTCGGCAGACTCTTCTATCCATTTTGTCCTCCGATTAAATTGATTTAATACTGCTGATTCAGGATATACACGAACTACTCGCAGCAATCGAACGAACGATCCGGTTTTCCTGCTCAGAAATGATTTATAATTGTCAAGCATATGATATGGCCGCATAGATGAAGAAATATGTTCTGCGCGATACAACGACCATTCAGATGCCGTTCCAATTAGTACAGGTACATCAGGTTTGTGCGACATGTACAGAAGCAGTAGATTCATATCGGAAGGAGGTTGACCATTCAAAGTCTTCACCTTCCAGCGAAATGAATCAAAGCCGTCAAGCGCGCCACGTCTATATTGTTTCAGTCCAAGATATGCGAGCCCCATCAATGCGCGAATCAAACGTGTGTCGTAGGAAAAGTCAAACATAATTACCTCCGATGATAAAACGAGTTAGAGACGATGAAGAACATCACCTCTAACTCTATTTCTGTCACGCAGCCTTCACCGGCGCAGCTTCGACGTCTTTTATATCGAATAAATATCCGACCGAATAGTAACGGATATTCGTTTCCGTTCCATCCTCATTGAGTTTCCGCCAGACTCTCGGCAGAAGAATTTTCACGCCTTTGCTGCCTTTACGCACACGCTTGCCAAGATTGTTCCATGTGCGCAGTGAGTGCAATTCCGTTGCTTTGCCATTCGTCTCTGCGAACGCAAGCAAAAGGTTATTGAAGCTGAACGGCTTCTCAGTATGCGCCGATATACGCGTGATGAAGTCAGCAAAGTCTTTCGTCACATGCTGTTCATCGCAATTCTGTCGCAGAGCGGTTAATCTCGCGACAAGTCCCTTCGTTTTCTCAGTCATAAAATGCTCCATCGTAATGATTATCAGGAGTAAAAACTATTGGCTAGACCAATAGATTATTGATAGTGTCGCGAATCACAGAGCACACGCTTGCGACCAACGAGGCGATACGCGTTGACGATGAATATGCGTCCGCGTCGAATCAGGTCATACTCATAATCCACGCTTGCTTGAACCGGCGGCACATCGATGGCGTACTCACCGAGACCATGTTCGTGTTTGACGGCAGGAACCTTCGCCTCGTTGGCATCTTCGAACAAATCAAGCTTTGCCCAGAATATAAACGCTACTGCCATATAGCGCGGATCATCACTTTTGCCATCATTCCACTTGAGGAACTCATCAAAATGATCCATCACTCCACCTGGCATGCCATCAAAGCCGCGGAATATCCGGACTCTGATTTTATCTTTAATGAAATTGATCACGCACGTTGTAAGCTTCATCTGAATTGTTCTCCTTGGAAAAACAGAGGACTCGGCCTCTGTTAATCGATCTCGATGATGTCGTCGTGGAACTGAAATGATATGCCACACTTGCGTAGTGCGTTGAGTATGGCGAAGCGGCTGAACGACACCGTTATGCGATACGTTTTCACGGAGACGAACTCGAGAATGCCGTTGTCGATGGCAGACTCGAATAGTGGATATACTTCGACTGGCATAACTACCTCCGATGATAGGTTTATATGAAAAAGACGTACGGACTGTTAGGACAATCCGCACGCCTGTGACAAGGGATTTAGCGACCAAATGGCCGTACAAATATGATTTCACCAAGAGAAAATAACCTGCCGTTCAACGGCAGATTGTCTTTATATTTATTGCACTACAACACTTCACGTCGCTCTCGGCATTAACAGACGAGACGCAATGCCAGTACCGCACCTTCAAGATGACAATTTAATTTACCTACGTTATTTCAGAATGCTCAAGGTGCCACGCTCGGCTTTGACATACTCAACATACATCTCGTGCTCGATTGGTCGGTTTCGATCGCATATCATCTCGGTGATCGTTTTCAACACAACACCAGGTATGAACTTGAACATAAAACCGAATCTGCTATGCCGACCTTCTCCCGCTCGGTTCTTGAATGCAAGCACACCAATTATTAGCATCGACGCAATATAATCGTCTTTCACTTTAAGTCCTTCAACCCACGGAGTGATTGTCGATTTCAAATAATCGGCTGCCAGTGAGAACATTTTAGACTTACAAAACTCAAGGTAGCGGTCTAACAAGGGATTCTCTAACCGCATTCCTCGTGGACCGTCAGTGACGATGAAGCCGAGCTCCTTCACAAGATCACCGTACTCAGCCATGATATCGCCTATAAGCGCTTTACATAGCTGACACGACATTCTTGGCATCACGTACTCGGTTTCATCAGGCATAAAATCCAACAACATTGCCCGAACCAATTCGATAATCGGATTAGCGAATGTTGTTTCAGCGAGCACGGTCTTGATATCCTTTGACAGCTCACTGATCGGCGTTGCCGGAAAGTCGATCTTGCCTGCCAATAATCTATACGCATCTGGTAGGTGTAGCTTTTCCTTTGCTACAATTTGTGCAATGGACGTTACGTTCGGGATCATCGTCTCAGCCGACACCTTTTTCTTGCACGAAATTAATCCATTCAGCAACGATTTTTCAAGGTCCCAGCACGCTCTTCGGATTTCCAATTGACTTAGATGCCCCTCACGTTCCGTCCTGAGAATAAGCGCATCGATCAAATTGTTGCCGATGTCAATACGTTCTCCCACGCTCAACGCATACAATATCGCGGCATTCTCCTTCATTGCCGACGAATATTGTGCCTTCATAGTGGGGCAGTATTTTTGTAGGTTTTCCCGGCTGACCTTTAGCGGCACGCTTTCAAGATCAAACCCCGAAATAAAGCGTAATCCAGAGATACTCCGAGTAACAAGGAGATGGTCCCCATCCAGGTCAGCATTGAAAGCAGATAAATCGTCAGGATGGACGCTGCAATAATCTGCTTCCCAATCCCCTTTAATCACCCGCATCTCATTGATACTTGTCACTTGAAATGGAGGTCGCGCGACGACAGCCATCTCGTTCTGAAATTCTCTCCTCAGAAGTGAATAGTCATTTGCATTCAGCATTATGCTGCCGCGTGGCACTAATGTGCTGCTTGTCAGAAACAAACGAAATCCTTTTGTTTTCCATTCCAGAGCTGATTTCATACGTTTCATTGTGAGGGCTTTCTTCACCAGATTCGGAAGTCCAACTTTGTCATACAAACTCATAGAACAACGTTTAATCATCGACAGCGAATCCCGGATCTCCTCCACTGGAAGGTCTTCGTCGCCATCTATTTCATCAATGCTGCCGAGTATCTCATCGACCATGGCAGCATCGGTATAGAATGCCGATGAAAAACGAAGTGCATTTTGCAGCGCCTTATCCTCGTACGCGCTAGTGTCCGTCCACACGAGCTTGTTTGCCATTTGTAAACTGATCTGTTTTAGCGTGGAAAACGAATCATGGAATAAGCTACAATCGTGACAAAATGCCATCATCTGATATTTACCTGCCGGGCATTTTTTCACGGTATCACTCGTCGCCACAACCTTTCCGTCCATGAGCATCGTTTTAACAGAGTCACAGAACTCCGGCTTTATCACTCCGGATAATTGAGCTGCAGTAATCGGTGCGATGATGCCCTTGAAAATGTGAAGACCGCTTTCAGCTTGGACCAGCCCTCGGATTTGCAAGACATCGTTGTCGCTGCATATTCCTCTCGGATGATGAAGAACAGTTTTGCCAGTGGGAAAAACATATGCACAGCCGTCTAATACTTTAGGATGTGTTAGCCACTCCGCCGGTATAATCTCCACAGTGAACGTCATTGAATTTTCAAATACAGGCGTTCCCAGATACGACATCGTCTTTGCAATGTCCTGAATTGTAGTCGGACTGAATCTTGCACTCGCAAACCGTTCCATGTTGAGCTGTAATCCCTCACGGAAATCGGGATGCTTTACGAAAGGTACGACCACCTCAAAATCGCCGGAACTATACACAAGGCTCGGGACAATGCTGCCACCGATCTCCGCCTCAATCATGGAAATATTATCCTCCAGCTCACGTTGCGCCCCGTATACATATTCATCTACATCGAAATCATCTTTCAGCAACGTTTCATTGGAAGGCTTAAGGCGCGGCTTCGGTATGCATACAAGCCCGTCGATCACCTTCGAGAGAAGATAAGACACCTTCACTTCAAGGTCTTGTCCATAGACAGGCATAGAAACTTGCGTATACTTCGGTGCTGGTTTTACAACTTCCTCCGCTACAGATTGATCCTTGATAATCTCCGTGAGACGTTTAACGATGTTTTTAATCATACAAATATCCTCCTTTTTTACGCTGAGACTTTTATGTTGCTGACATATAAATCAGCAACGACCAATGTTCTCCCACGAATCGACAGACAGTGCGGCTTTCCTCCAAAGTACCCAATTCGCTGACATCTTTGCCCTGATCGTAAACGCAAAAGCTCAGCCTGTGCGTAGGCTGACGCCCGTTTGTCTGCTTCGATTTTATCGAAGGCAGAGTAAATAATAGTGTGCATAGAACTTCTCCCTGAGCTCGGTTTAACCACCCCGGTGCGTGCATGCTTTCCCGAAGTTGGTGCCGAACTCAGTAGGTCCCCGCGGATCGCCAGAGTTTCAGTGCCTATTAGGCGTTTCAATAAATAGGCTGCAGTGGCAAACTATTCAAAAGTATTTCGACCTGTATTGCCGACTATTGCTCTACGATGCTCTTTGAATCTCAATGATGCTTTACGTTGCTTAGTGTTGCATCAGGTGAAAACGATAATTGCGCCGCCGACCTGTTTCAATAAGCTCTCTGCTACAATGCCTCTATATGCTTATTGGAGGCCCGTGGCGAGGTCTTTACCCGCCGATAGTACAAATATGTGGTCACGACGGCGAACTCTTTATTGTGGCCCGTTTTTGACGCTATACGGCGACCTTGATCTATTGGCACTTGATTATCCGGGCTTGACCGGCGAATTATACAAAAAGATTTTAGCCTCTATTGCGCCGCCGCTCTCTCTATCATATATATCCGGCTTATCTCCCGCTGGGATGTCGAAAGTCGAAAATGATATTGTCCATAAATGGCCAGTGAACTATGACCTCATGGAGTCGAGTATACCACGGTCAAAACATGTGGTATAATTACTTTATCCATGATGAGCAGGAGCTCATGGACATGACATAGCAAAGAATATACACCAAGATAATTCACCAATTGGAGAACACCAATGAATACGATTATAAACGCATCGGAGGATGCAAACGATAATATTGACAAGAGCAAGACAGAAAGCGCCCGTACATGTGGCAAATGCGGCAATACTTTTCTCAGCAGGACAAGAAAGAAGTATTGCCCCGCCTGTGCCGCAGAGAAGGTAAGAGAAGACAAGCGGCGATGGAATCGTGAGCATCCGGAGGCAATACAACGAGCTGTAGAAAAGTATTTGAATAGTGAGAAGGGAATAGCGTATCTGCATTCACCTAAGCATCTCGTCGATTATGTGTTCGGAAGATTGCATAGGTATGGCGTTGCAGGCGAAGCTATCGTTCTGAATGCAATCTGGAAGAACCACTACAATGACGTGCTGGTTGTCCACGATCGCAGTCAACTTACAAAAGATGAGTTGAGCCCCGCGCGTTCATGGGACAAAGAGACTGATGTTTTCGACATGACGTATGGATTTGGATACGACATACGAAGCTTCTGGGCATATTTCCCAAACAATCTTCTTGAATCAAAGGCTGCGAGTGATGCCGAGCGAGAACGATTGGCCGCAAGTAAAGGAATGCCACTTTTTATACTGGAGTTCGGCAAACATCAGGTAGAAGGCGACGTTGAACATCAGGACTGTATCTCAAAGATAGCGAATGAACTGGCCGAAGTGAATACGTTCGCGCCGCCATCTGGAGAGATCGGGAACATTCACGCCATAGAGGGCGTTGAGATGCACTCCAATTTCATTCTGCCGCCGAATGAGATTCTGATGCCTACTGTGCCGCCGCAGCTCGGTGGCTCGAAGTACGAGTTTGTTCTTCATCCGAACAAGTACATATACGTTCTGACGAAAAACAAGCCGGAAACAGAGAAGTACCTGATGCAATACGATTATGTGAGAATCGTTAACGATCTTACGCCCTATGCATCGGTGGAGAATGTGACTGCTCTGATGCAGCATTGCGAGGTATTTCTCACTCTCGAAGAGCGCGTGTATATGGTCGGTTTGAATCGGATGATATATCCAAATGGGTATAAGCCGTGTATTCCGATTGACGTGAAGATAGTGCTGTTTGCAGATGATCCTGCGACTGTGCAAGCTCCGCGTGGCTACATCGTAAAACCGAAACGTAAGAAAGCAGCGTAAGAGTATTGCCGAAATGATGGCGGGAAACTGGACAGCCCAGAATCCCGCCATTATTATTTGATCACCTTGACTTACCGAATAGCAGCATGATGACCGCGCACACGATACATACGATTATTGCGTGCATCATATTATTTACCCTGTGCTGTATTCTGCCGAGCGTTGTAATTGAAAACCCACAGCTTGAAATAGCGCCCAATGAGCGCGCCATTAATATCAAGCATTGAAATATATCCGTCGGACACGATAATTGTACCAGAGTTCATCACGCCGTTGGTCTTAGTAACCGCAACAGTGTCGATCTTCAGCCAGTTAGACTGATCCGTTGAGACATATAATTCGACGGCGTCCTCACCCTGAATCCTTGAATCGTGTATTTCAAGATATGTCCCAAAAATTGGATCAGTGAAATACATATTAGACAATAACTTGCCGGAAACCACTATGTACCCCGATGTTTTCGTCGGGTCGTACGATGAATACGAGCTACAAGAAATAACGAGTGCTGCCATCGCCGCCAATAATATAAGCTTATGCATATTTTGCCTCCAGGTTAGCTTCATGAGGAAAAACGAGGCTTAGCCGTCCGGGATAGTTCCGGATAAGAAAGCACCTTGTCAGTGCCGCGCCGCCAACTAGAGCACAGTTTTGCTATGGGACAGTCATATATCCGGAAAGACGCTATATAAAGGCTGAACCCGTGAATTGAGGGTAGATGTACCCCTCGGGTACCTAAGAGCTATTTGTTATCAGGGGGAGTGAGTAGGGAAGGAGAATTCAACAAGAGTACACAATATGTAGAGAACGATATTATATAATCGCATACTCGGACACCGGGGCATGACCATCCCCGCTGTCCGATTGTCCGATGGCGCGTAAACCCATAGATTTCCGGTAGTTACGCTGGACAAACGCTATTTGTCCGGCTTTGTCCGACTGTCTGCCATGGGATACCTGTGTTCCGCCGCGCCGTCACTATAATTCAAAACGACCGCATCAAGGGCTTAAGCAGTGCATCCCGAAGGGATATACGCCTCAAAAGAAGGGGCTGATAGCCGCTGATGCTATTATTGGCGGTTTGTATCACCATTACTATCGCAAGGTGGCATAGGCGTGGATTTAAGTACCCACGCACAGATAGTCATGCATTGTAAAGATGCATGACGAGCCAAACCTCAGTACATGAAATGCGTTCTGAAAAGCATATGCCGGACCGGCAGGGCACTTTCTCAGTAGAGCTCATGCCCCTTTTGCTCGATCAATACAATATTAGCCGAATTGAATGATGTACATCCGTATTCCGAATTCATGACCGAAAGTGAAGTTCTGCAGTACCGCGAAATTAATGGCATAGTAGAAGGTCATAAAACCGCCGATTGAAAAGCCCGCTTCCGGTGAGATTCGTAGCACGAACTGGCTCATGTCGGTCCCGACCGAAGCGCTCGCGCCGAACATCGGCCCGACCGATCCTGCAAATATACTTATGTACGGTCGTACATACAATCCTTTCATGCTGTATTCGGTAATAATGCCTTTGTTCATGCCGATGGGTTCCGATGATGGAATGAGAATATCGCGCCAATTATATCCCGCTGAAATGCAAAGTGAATTCTGCGTGCCAAATCCGAATATCACGCCGTGGCTCGACTTCCCCATTGAGCTTTCGGTGGTGCTTGTTTGACAAAAAAGCGAAGCTGCCATGATTAAAAAAAGCGCGAGGATCATGAAATGTCGCAGCGTACTCCTCCTGATTATCGTAAGGTGGCGTAGGTATGGAATAATGTCCCCCCACGCCGTCAATGCCATCGTTTTATTCTACCACGCTTCTAGCGACGCGAGCCATTGCTTATACAGAAACAATTACCCGTCCGGATTTATTTCTAATGGCTCCGCGAGGATTCTGCACGGCGCGGCGTTGGATGTTGTAGAGTAGACTGGGAAACAATAGAGCCTGTATTTCATGGCATTGAGCAGGTACAGATGGACAAGATTTTCAACAGCATGTGCTTCGTTATCCGCAAGATATTTGTCCATCCCGTTATGTTCCGGTCCGGCCGCCCCGCCATAGATTCCTGGTGAATCAACAAGCATGAGCACAACTTTCCTGGAGACCAGAAGTTCAATCAGTTTTTTGTCGATCCATGGACACTGGTCATATGCAGGGATCCCCCTGTAGCGCTCCCATCCTGTCTTGATGATGACGGAGTCTCTCCGTTCGACATCCGCCAGTGCCTTTAGTCCATCCAGGTCTACATTCACCGGAGAGGCTGAGATGTCGAGCAGGATGCATCGCGTGATGAGCGTGTCGTCCGAAAGTCTCGCCCCGGCATAGAAGAGGTCCACATGGGTCCTGGCGCGGTCCGTCAGGGTCTCAATATCAGCGGTCAGGTCAATCATTCCCGACTCCTTAACGTCAGAATATCAGGCCGCTCTCGACTCCGTCCGTGGACAACTTTTTTTCGCGGACTGCGTTCAATGCGTCAACTTCCCATGGCTGTTGCCCGATACCGCGAATGCGTTCCGCACGGGAAGGGATCGAAGGCAACGATTCCTTGGTCAAATTCTGATACCAATAGGCGACACTGCACCAGTCGTCGCTCCTCTCGTCAAAGTCGCCCGTTCCACCAAAACCGATCTGGGTGTGTTCAACCTTCATGTCGTTCTGGAAATAGATCGGATCCATCAGATGAAAGCGGTAACAGCCGCAGTAGTAACGATCATCTAACTCAGGATGCTTTACCTGGTAGTTCGATCCGCCATACATGGACTGATGGACACCCAGACCCCAGGCTGAGAGGAACCAGTCCGACCATCCGGTCCCTACGATGGAAGGAACCGTCTTGTCTCCGTCGATGTAGAACTGAAACTCACCCTCCCGCCAGCTACCCTTCGTGCACGGCAACGCGGAGATGAGCGTACCGACATAGACACCGGGCGTCTTCCGCGCGGTCATGATGATATGATTCTTGCCCACAGGCGGCACGCTTCTGTTGAAGTGCGCGTGGAAGCGTCCCATATCGGGAGTGACCTTGTCACCGAGGGTGAAATTTATCTGATAGAAGAGACGTACGCGCTCATCCTGGTCGTTGTCGAATTCAAGGATAAAACGTTTCTTGAACGGCATGGGAAAGAAACACCAGAACCCCTTTCCTTCGCTGATGCCCAGGCAGGGAGTGGAATAGTGTCCCATCCTTCCATGGGCGGCGCCGAAAAAATCACCAAAGGGTGCTTCGACACTTGGGGACTCGGCCCCGTCCCAATAGATGCGCAGTATGAGACTGCGCAAGGATTCAGGCGACCTGTTGCCGATGGTCATCCAGATTCCGCGGACCGTTCCCGGACCGTCGACCTCCGCGATCCTTTTCTTTTCATGCGGTTGCAAATCGATTGAATGCCTCCATTCCGGCAAACGTCCGGCCTTGGCACCGGTCGGATTGCCGGCTGTGATGGAACGGGATTCGACTTTACGGAAACGGAAAATTTCAGGTGCGGCGATCATGGCATTTATCCTTCCTTTGAATGATGGTGTTTCTGCACACGAAGACTCATTCGGTTATATGTTGGGTCAGTTTCACTCTCACGATTCCGTCGGGACACGTGACCTTGAGGCTTCCGGAGACGGTTTTGGAATCCGCGCTCATCAAGTACATCGCATAAGGATAGATCGAATGCAGGAGCTTGGTGCAGATGCCAGCTTCGGTCATGAGTCCCACTTCAAACTTATCCCCCATCTTATGGTTGATGCACTTTCCAGCCATTTCCATCACTTCGACTTTCACAGTCTTCTTCACGGTAGTCTCCCTTTCAGCTTCCAGCCGAGTTTTTCCAGGTATCGCTCGAACGTAAAATGCGGTTTGTAACCGAGTTTAGCTTCGGCCTTCCGGATCGACCGCAAACGGTCCGAACCTTTCCATTCCACACCTGCCTTTATCATGAGCATCTTTGCACCGGGATAGTATCGGTCGATCAGGTCCATGGGCCGCAGGCGCAGATCCTCGAGGTCCGAGGGCTTGAACGGATTCCCGGCCATGACGTTGAAGGCTTCGAAGCCGTTCTCGGGTTCGTATCTAAGGCACAGGAATTCGCACTGCGCGACATCCTCCCGGCGAAGGCGGTTGTCAAGGAATTCTACATCGGGTTCCGGCATACCCGTAAAATTACCTGCGCGCAACATGATGCTCGCGATGCCATGGCGGGCCGCGTAGTAGTGCCCAATCTGTTCGGAAATAACTTTGCAAAGGTCGTAGTAGTTGTTCGCTGGCCGGGAGAGGTGGTACTCCTCTTCGATAATTCCGGGTCCATGAGCGTAGGAGTAGACCTCCTGGGTACTGAGAAAGATCATCTTCCTTACGCCCGCGAAAAGGGCGGCGCGGTAGAGGTGATGGGTGCTGACTGCGCTCATCTCCCACCAGGCGGTATAGGCCTCAGGGACCTTGGGTGTCCGGGGAAGCGCGTGGTCCGCGGTGCCAGCGGCATGGACGATGATATCGCATCCGGCAGCGTGTTTCGCCAGCGCGAGCTCATCCGCGATAGATATGCGAACGCATGTGCAGGGATAGGACATGGCCGACACGTCCACGGCAATCACCTCATGCCCGGACTCGAGCAGTTTCGGGATGAGCGCCTGGTTCGAATTGCCAGCGGCTCCGGTGACGAGAATTTTCATGGGTGACATCCTTCCCGCTTACGAGGTCTGAGGGTAATGGAATATTCGATATCGATACTTCATATCAATATTGTCAGCCACACGTTCGAACGAAGGGATCATAAGTGCTGCCGATAATGTCGCACTCAATTTTCTCACCAAGCATCGTATCTTTCTTATCTGCAACAATAATAACACCATCGCCATTTTTCGGCCTTGATTTTTCGGCCATATCATAGCATAATTAGGCCATAAGGATGTCAAGGATATACCTTCGAGCCGAGGGGTCATCTTGCGCCGACAGCCGGTGGCTCGTGAATGATGATGTTTTCGAACCGGCGGAAAACTTGGGTACGCATATTCAGGGGATTGTGTGCAGCACTATTTTGACTGCTGGGGCGATGCACCCACGAAATCAACAAAGGGCTACGACAACAACGATCAGGCATTCGATCTCTGGCCATCGCCAGAGGGACTTGTGCTAAACCATACGGTGACGCCGGAGTAACAACTCGCATTCCTAAAAAACGGGTGTCGTCACCAACGCTAAAACGGCGTTCAAGCGTGCGTCCGACGGATATATATACGAGGTGGCCATCTCCGCACGCGAGATAGTAGCGGTAAATCCTAAGCCCGACAGCGTGTTCAGTTTTGCGGCTATCATCAACGAAAATGACAGCAATTACCGTAAGCGCGAGCTTACACTCACACCTGCGGGCACAAAACCATTTATGCGGTCCGATTTCTATCCGGTGATTGTGCTGGAGAAGTTACAGGTACAAAACGCTTATTACCACTTCGCCAGAAATATCCCGCAGCTGAACGCCGGAAGCGATATCTCCCATGATGCTCCGCTTTTATTTGCAGAAGTTTCATCCCCAACGTTGATGAAACTCTCGGGCATTTTCTCGCAGACGATCGCGTTGGTGAATACTGCATCGGTATGATTGATAACGGTAAAATATCCCTCGCGCTCCGAGAGCGGATGATACGTTCTCTCGATGAACGGCGCATCGACAAGTTCGATCTTTTCGCGTATTCCGGCAAATTGTTTCAGATAATCGTAGACGCGCCACGCCGAATCGTTTTGAAGTGCATATGATGTGTTCGCGCGTATCGTTTCTATGCCGACACCAAGAAAGATCGCCGTGCCCTTTCCATACTTCTTTACTGTCATCGCGGGTGATCCATCGCTCCACTGCATAAGCACATCTGCGTTTGTATCGCGCACCGCAAGATGAACGTCCTGCTTTCCGGCAAGTGTCAGCCCCAGAAGTGCTGCCGGTGCTCCCGTTGTCGCTTTTGCCGTCATGCCGCGTGATGGCTCCCGATCGACATGCGTAAGCCCAAACACCTCGGAAGAACGCGTAAAATGCCCACCGTCGTAGGAGAGATAAAGCGTTGCGCCCTCGTGCACACGCTTCATAATACGATTCCAGCTCGTCGAAAAATAGTTTGCTCGGCCGGCAAGGGAGGGGCAAATGATAATGTCATACGCGTCGAGCGCATCGTCCGGGTAGATGAAGTCCGCTTCAAGCCCCGCCTGCTTGGCAAGAACGAATGCGTTGTAGAAAAGCGTCCATATTTCACCGCTGTTACACTTGCGGTCACGAATCACAATCGCCGCGCGTTTTTTCGTTTCCGGTAGTCGCTTTAGTTTGCCGACGATACTACTGAACTTCTTAAACTCATGTCCTGCAGGTTTCACCCGTTTATTGACGTCAATAAGCCCAAGACCGTCGTTCTCCATCTGCACCCAGCGGTAGGGGAGTTTTTCGCCGCAAGAAAAATCAACGCCACACCACCACAGGCAGCCAATGTCCCCGTTTGCAAAAAGACTGTAAAGCCGGCGACGGATGAAATCCGCTGATGCTCCTTCCGAAAGCATGGTGTCGCCGAGGGTTCCTGTTTCCTCACAGAGACAGGGCTTTTTTCCAAGCGATGAGTAGAATCTACTTCCCGCAGTGGCATGAAGATTCGGTCGCATGGAATTAAGTGAATCCATAAAACAGCCCGGCGTGAACACGGGATACGGATGCACGGTGAATACATCAACGCTCGCCGCCGTCGCATCGATACCCCAGGGAGTGCTGTCGGTTGCATAGGGAGAAAGCGAATGCATGCCGGATATCATCGGATGATTGCGGTCGTTGACGCGGATCTCATTTGCGATGGAGCGCATCCATGACCACGCCGCCTCGCCGCTCGGGCATTGTATGAAACAGTTATGTTCATTGCCATACTCCCATCCAATGATGGTACTGTTGTCGCTGTAGCGCTTTGCAAACTCCCCGCAGTAGAGAAGCTGCCACTTCATCATGAATGGATCGGTGTAGATGTTTCTGTCTTTGCGCCATGACACATCGAAGAGCATGCCGCTCATCCAGCCGGTCATTAGCGACACAATAAGTTTCAGCGAATGCTTCTTCGCAAGTGCCAGCACGGCGTCAAAGCGCTTCATCATCGTTTCATCGATCATCGCTGGGTTTTCACGTGACGATACCATTTCATTGTCGCGCATAATGATCTCGCCACAGTAGCCCATCGCGCCAACTTCTTTGAGTGGCTGAAAATCATTCCAGAGGGGAAAGATACGGACGGTGTTCATGCCGATGGCCTTTATCTCGGCAAACTCGCCATCAATCTCGGTTTCGTTCCACTCGCTCCACATCCGCGGGCCGTGATGGCGCGGCCAGTAATTGACGCCTAGCAGAAATTGATCACCGAGCATGTTGTTCATAGCATCCTCCCGAAGAATAGTATACTGTCAAAACTATCACACTAGAAAAATTCGAACACTTTCGTGTCAGAGGCTTCTCGATGTGCATCGCATTATCACCGCAACGTTGGCAGTGCATTCGCTATTGCAACTGCAACATATTTGTCGGTGCCTCCGTAATAGACAAACCACTTTTCTCGGAAGTATACCATCCCGACGAAAAAAATATCCCCGGCGAGATATTGTCCGGTTTTCTCGTACGGCATTTCGGGCTTAAAGAACATATCATCGCTTCGTGCGATGCAGCGCGAAGGATCGTTACGGTCGAAAATAGCACATCCTGCGCCGTAGATATTTTGCTTTTTAGCGGAATGATCAACACAGGCGCTGCCGTTATATAAAAGAACGATACCATCACGGGTAATGACAGCTGGCGGTCCCGCTTCGGTGACGGAGCTATCAAACATCCCCGTTCGCTTTGGCAGTACTATCGTACCGGGATCCCAAGTAATAAGGTCGTTAGAAACAGCAAGTTGTATATCATGGAAACCCCAATACATGAGATACTTTCCGTTTACTTTTGTGGCAACAAGACGCCCATCGACAAACGAACAGACAATGGAGCCGGATTTTGTGTACTTCACCGATTGTGCTCCCGGAAAAGCTGGACCGTGCTTTGTCCAGTTGCGAAGATCGCGCGATGTCGCCACCGCAAGGTGCGCCTGTTTTCTGTTCCATTGTGTATACGTAAGCACATAACTCCCGTCGTTGGTTTCAACAATCCGCGGGTCCTCGCAACCGCCATCCCACTCATTTTCCTTTTGTCCGTCATCTGCCGGGAAAAATACCGGCTCTTTTTCGCGCTGGAAATGTATACCGTCCTCGCTCACGGCTATCCCAAGCCGCGAGGTATGCGCACCGATCTTCATCTCGCCAGTATCGTCTTCGGCACGGTAAAGGACATACACTTTTCCGTCTTTCACGACAGCAGCAGGGCTGAACGTGTGCAGCGCTTCCCAGTGTATGGAGCGCCCGCGCATCGGGCAATCGAATACCGATGACGGATCGGGTGATATGACGGGATTGTCAGCCACACGTTCGAACGAAGGGATCATAAGTTTTGCCGATAATGTCGTATTCAATTTTCTCTCCAAGCATCGTATCTTTCTTAATCTGCGAAAATAATAATAACATCGACAGTTTTCGGCCTTGATTTTTCGGCCATATCATAGCATAATCGGGTCATAAAACCGTTAAGGCTATATCTCCAATCCAAGGGCTTGACATATCAATGTCTCTCACCCAACACTTTCCCACGATTTTGAGATGCATACACATAACGCCGTTGAGCTTGTCATAATCACCGGCGGTGTTGCCGTCCCGGCGAAGGCGGTTGACCGGCAAACTGTGGTGCACGAACTATCGATCGGCATCTGCATTCATTGATTTGAGGAAGCGTGCAGGGCTACGGCAGGGCATTATGTTATTTTTTCTTTCACTGCAATAAGGTCATTGCCGTTTTTCGGCCGGACGGGGATGTACGGACCATAGGTATTCCCGAAGCAAAGCCTGGGTGTCATTTCCCCAGTGGTCAGGCAGTAGACTCACAACCGGATACCCCCGTTTTCCACGATAGCTTTCCAGTGATGCACGGAAATCATGTTCGGAGACCCGGGGTGAATTGGTGCCGATATGGTCCAAATTGAGCTGAGTTTGCGGCGCCCCGTGGCTGCAGATGTTGTAATGATCTTCCATCAACTGCAGCCAAGCAGGGTTGCTTTCGATGACAAGATCATTGAGGCGCACCGCATCAAGTGCACGCGCGGTGAATGGATCGGCCAGATGGCCTTCAACCTCCGCGCCGGGGCTGAGCTCCTTGATGACCTCATGTGCCAGTGTCAGATTCGCGCGCATCACGGACCTGTCCTCGTAGGTAAAATCCAGTTTGAATTTTAGCGCGCCCATCCGAGTGTAGGGTGTGAACACCTGGCGGTAATGCGAACGTACCGCCTCCCGGGTGGAGTCATCGATCTGGAAATAGCGCAAGGGATACTGAAAACCGCCCTCGTTTGCCCCGGCAAATAATGGACCCATCGCTTGAGGGTTCTCCGCAAAAAATGGATGATCTTCGAGAAGGAAACAGGGCGCAAACCACAACCCTGGTATGTGCCCCGCACTACGGATACGATCGAACGTTCTTGTCAGGTCGGGAAAGTGATCCGTGTCGGGTTCATGACGGTTGAAGTCGAATGTGCAGGATCCCCGAAGCCACCCATGATCCAGCGTAAATACTCCGGGAGGAAAACCGAGATGATCTAGCCGGCGAAGGTATGTATCCACGAAGGCGTCATCCAGCACCTCCATGGGTTTTTGACATGTACGCTCTGCCAGTACTTTTTGCTCGACCCAGGTACAATATTCTACCCGACTGAGGATCTCAGGGTTTGCTACTGGACCGAGAGGCAGCAGCATATCACCAAGCAGCGTGTGATATCGCGCCCAGCCCTCCTCAAGTTTACCACGGTGGACAAAAATATCACTTGCTTGCGGGGCCTCTAACGTTATCACATCGCCTTTGCGCCGGAAACGACACCGGACATCCGGGGAGAGAAAACCCGCCACAAAAGCCGAGCCCTCCACGATGGGAGCACCGCTGGTTGAGCCGGCCCGCATGGCATTCGGCAGCAGATCAAAGTCACCGGCCTCACGGTAACGATCTGCATTCCAACCGCTGCGAAAATGAAGGAATAGGGTCCCGTTGCCGCAGGGAACGGTCGTGATCTCAAGACTCATTGCTTACCCCCAGTAACAGTAGTCATGGTTGCCCCCGCAAGTGGGGCTAGATTCGCCGGGACATCGCCGGCCAAATGTCCCGATTTCTATTATTTCGGCAAAAACTGGTCTGCCAGCATTTCGACGAAACGCCAGTTCGCTTCCTTGGTGCGCCCGGCGTTGTGCGGGGTATGCACGACATTGTGCCGCCCCAACAGCGCGTTACCCATTTCCAGTGGTTCGTGATCGAAGACATCCGCAGCTAGAGCCAACTCGTCGTTCAGAACACGGCGGTAGAGCTGATCACAGTCACAAATTTTCGCGCGGGTCACCATGACGACTAGGCACCCCTGCGGCAACGCGGCGATATGTTCCGTTTTGACCAGCCCTTCGGTTTGCGGGGTAAGCGGCACCATCGGCACGAATATTTCCGCGTCCCGCACCAATCGTTCAAGAAAATGTTCACGCCGGGCACCGGCCCGGTGGAAGCACGGTTCGCTGGCAAATGGATCCCACATCGTCACCTCGGCGCCGGAAAAGCTGCAAAAACTAGCATAGCGACTGGCGATATTCCCGGCGCCGACGATCCGCACCCGCTTCCCGGCAACCGTCCCGTTGACGAAATTCGGATCATCGCCGAATTGGTGTCCCCTTTGCCCCGGCTTCCCGATACCGTCCGGTTGTCCGTGTTCCCAATCATTCAGGCTGCTAATGATACGGTGATGCATCTGCGGAATTCGGCGCAAACCGCACAGGGTGAGCGCAAAGGCGAATTCGGAAACGGACTCCCCAAAGAATCCTTCACTCAGGTGACGGATAAAACGGATTCTGGCTTTTTCAATTTTTTCAATCATGACGCCGTCTTTCAAGGCCGGCACCGCCAGTTCACGCAGATTCGGCAGCGCGGTCAGGCTTTCGGCGGAAAATGGGATGTTCAGGCAGACAAGCCGCTCCACCGCCGCCGGGTTGGACAGAAAGTGATGCACCGCTTTTTTCCCCTCGTCCGGGTCCGCGGCAGGTTTCCACACATACGGCCGATCCGACGGCAGGCGCACGAACTCCACCGGCCCCTGTTCGCGCCACAGGTCGTGTAGCCGGTCCGCCGCCCACGGCCAAAAAAGATCAAAATCCGGATGCACCACGATCGCACTGGTCATGTTCATTTTATCCTCCGCTTGGTTTTTGAAAATTCGGTCCATTCCTTTTCAACCGCCGCCGCATACCGTCAAGCCCTCGTTCCATTCTGGCGCTGTTATAAATTTGAACAGGTATCATCCTTCTTCGCATAGAACAACGATACCCGCCAAAAATTTTTGCACACAGCACTGATCTTATGTAGAACTGTTACCTGGTCATTCGATCCCACCGCTCACGGTCTTCCTCCGTAGGTTCAAGCGCATCGCAGGCATACGCCGAACCGATCTGCACCGCCTTATCAGCTGCCATGGAATGATACGGCATGATCTCGAGCGTATGTTCACCCGGAAGCGAGCGGATGAATTGCCGCAGCGAGGAAAGATCATCATCCGTGTCGTTCATTCCCGGTATCAGCGGCAGCCGGAAGATAATCTCCGCACCGATATTGCAAAGCCATGCGGCATTCTCATGTATCATGCGGTTCGAAACGCCGGTGTGTTGTCGATGGCGTTCATCATCCATACCTTTGAGGTCAAAGAGGAAGAGACTAGCGAGCGGAGCGATGCGTTCGATCACCTGCCTCGATGCAAAGCCGCTTGTCTCCACCGCAGTATGTATCCCCTCGGCCTTTGCACGCGACAGGAGTTCGGCGCAGAGATCAGCCTGCATGAGCGGTTCACCGCCTGAGATCGTAATACCGCCGCCAGAGCTCCGGTAGAAATCCATATCCTTCATTACGTCGTTCATTATTTCATCGACGTTCATCATCGTCCCTTTTACGATGAGCGCTCCGTTCCCGCACGCCTTTGCACAGGCTCCGCAGGCGGTACAGTGCGAACGATCGATGGTATGGAGCGATATGCTGAGCACATGACATCCGTTCGGGCATGCAGCGGCACAGGCACCGCATCGGCTGCAGTTATGTTCAAGATACGCAAGCATAGGCTTCGGAGACTGCGATTCGGGATTATGGCACCATGCACAGCGGAGCGGACAGCCCTTGAGGAACACCGTAGTTCGTATGCCCGGACCATCGTTGAACGATGCACGGAGCACCGAGAGCACGATGCCCTTTGCATTCATGAGTAGAGCGTCCTCCTGATGATATCCCGCTGCATCTCCGGGCTTAATTCCACAAACCGTGCACAGTACCCGCCGACGCGCACGAGAAGATTCCCGTACTGCTCAGGATGCGTAAGAGCATTCTCAAGATCGTCCACGTTCACCGCGGTTATGGATGCCTGCTGACCGCCACGGCTGAAATACACCGTAAGCGCCGCTTTGAACTTGGTGCGTTCTGCCGTAAGAACAGTGCGTGAGAATTTCATGTTCGATGTCGATCCGCCGTTCTCCGCCGGGACTTTCGAGAGCGAATTAAGCAGTGCGGTAAGACCGTTCCTGTCCATGCCTGCCGACGGCACGGTGCCGACAGCGAACGGCTCGCCGCATTTCCTGCCGTCAGGGGTTGCGCCGGTATCGAAGCCCATGTAGTACGCACCGTCATTCACGCTGCTCACTACAAGGTAGTGAAGCCCGGCATCCTTACCGGCTTTCCGTGACGCCTGATGGATCGAAGTCCACACGCGGGCGAACATCGTATCCGCATCATCATCATCGTTGCCGAACTTGGGCAGTGCAAGGAGTTCTTTTCTCATGGTCTCTTTACCTGCGAAATCACGATCGAGCGCATCGACGATCTCCTCGAGCGTATATCGTTTCTGTTCAAAAACGATTTTGCGTATCGCAGCGAGAGAATCCGCGGTGTTCGCATAGCCGTGTCCGACCAGACAGGCGCCCATATATCTGAGTCCGCCGTCGAGTGTTGATCTGCCGCGCTCGAGACAGTCGTCCATAAGAAGACCGGCGAGAAGAAAGCTGCATTCATCACGATGCGTCTTATACTGTGCTGCAAAATTCTTAGCACCGAGCCTTGCACCGAAGGAGAGCTGCTTCTCGAATGCCGCATAGAGCTCCTCGAATGAATTAAAATCAGCAGGATGACCGGTACGCAGCCCTATCGGGTCGCCGAGAATGTTCTTCCCGTTATGCAGTGCCGCTTCGAGCGCCTTGACCACGTTGAACCCCGCCGTGATGGGTGTTGGGCTCATACCTGCAAGCGTGAACTCGCCGCAGCCGTGCGGGTGATAACGCATGGCCGTTGTAAGAGGCACATCAAAATGCTTCGCAACACCGGGAACGACGACATCATCATTATAGATGAGCGGCATGGTTGCTTCGTCAGCGAGAGCGGCAAGCGCTGTATCGAACAGACGTGAATCCTGATCCCGGTGATAACGGAACGTGAACTGCGGGGAAAGCTTCCGGTGACGCGGAATGGTCCGGAGCACGGCGAGCGCAAGTTCATCGGCATCGCGCTCATTCGTACGTCCGAGACCGCCAACGACAACGCGGTCAGCAAACCGCGATCCCTGCTCCTCCATCTTATTCCAGAACGCAAGGAGAAGGTCCTCCGCGGATGATTTTGAAAGCATGCCGGTGTCGATATCATGACGATAGAAACGGGCGAATACATCATCGAAACGGGCGAACTCCGGAAAATCAAAATTGACAATGGCATATATCCAGCAGAGCTGCAGCGCCTCGCGAAGCGTTTCCGGCGCACGTTCGGTTATGCTGATGAGCATCTTCTGCAGTTCGCGCATGCCTTCCGCTGCTGCACCGTCAGTGTTCCGGGCTAATTCTCCCGCCTGACAGGCATACTCAAGACAGACATCACGGACGATATCAAGCGCGAGTAGCGATCCGTCGAATAGATCGAGATCCTCGCCTTTTTCCTGCGCGCGTGCTCGTCGCGTAAGCACACGCTCATAAAGGCCGGGAAGTCCGCCGGAGAGAAGCTTGCTGTAATCGAGTATCATGCTGCAGCCACTGAGCCCGCCGCCGGAGATTTTCCCTCTTCCCTTCACCGTGTTGCCGCCATACTCCCACCGCACGTCAGCTTGGATATAGGTATGCATCTCCTCGTCCCATGCCTCGCGATATTTAGCGTTTATGCATTCATGCCGCCAGAACGCAGCAAGCTCCCTGAGTATGTCACGCTCTGCAGCCGTTCTTTTTTCATCGAACGGGGCATCGAATTCGAAGCAGTAGCCGCCCTGCTTCCCGCCACGCTGACGGTCCTGCGTGGTAGTCGATACCTGATGAGTGAAATAGGAGATAAGCCGCGGGCCGTTCCTCCCGGCAAAATGATCGTCATTCCTGAGTTTCCCGAGCATGGCAGGATACTGCGTCGCAAGGCACATCGCCTCGCGGACGGACTGCTGTCCTTTGCCGTATCGTTTATACATCTCAGTGAATGCCATGGCGTGTTGAATGACAGGATCGATCGCTATAGCATCAGTGCCTTGATCATTCTCTGCCATAACCGGATCAAGCAATACTGTGTTCATATAAAATCTCCATTGTGGTGATGACTAGATAATAACTGTTCGGCGCGGGAATATCTTGACAAATCGGCCATATAATAGCATAATCGGGTCATGGAGAAAAATCCGCGTCACTATCAGTTCCGGCTGTGGAACCGCAACCCGTTCCACCTTATCGTCTCATCGACGACGCTTAATACTGATTTCAGGCCGCATACGCACAGCGCATCCGAGCTTGTCCTCTGCGCATCAGGCCGCGCCACGCACATCATCGACGGCACGGCGCATCGCATGAGCACGGGCGACGTCTGTGTGATAAAGCCGGGCATGCATCACGCGTTCTCAGGAGCGAAAAATTTCTTCCATTACAACGTAGGCTTCCTTTCCGATATGCTCGCCTCTTCCGGCGACGACATCAAACGCGAGGCAGGGTATCATGCGCTTTTTCTCAGCAGCGATGCCGCTTCCGAAATCGCGGAGAGCATGATGCTCACACTTTCCGCAGGCGATCTTTCCGGCGCACGCGTCCTGCTCGATGCGATCATGAAGGAATGCACCGGCAAGCACACCGCATTCGAAACGGCCGTGCGCGGGCTGTTCCTTGAATTCGTCGTACTTCTTGTGCGCGGGTACTCAAAGCGCGGCGGCAGCGCTACACCGCTTTCGCAGATATCCTATATTGCCGGATATCTGGAAACGAATTACCGCGAACAGATACCGCTTGATACGCTCGCGGAAAAATGTGGTCTTTCACGCCGTCATTTCTCACGGCTGTTCAGGAACATGTACCGCAAGAGCCCGATGGAGTATCTTATGGATGCGCGCATCCGCGAGGCGATAAAACTCCTTGCATCCGGCGAACACAGCATCACCGAGGCGGCGCTTGAAACGGGTTTCGATGACAGTAATTACTTCAGCCGCGCTTTCAGGAAGGTCACCGGCGTAAGTCCGCGTGCATACCGCGATTCAATAACAGCGAAACGCTAGCGTCCGTCTACGCCTTTCCGTATATCGCGATGATCGCGCCTATATATGCCCGATGCAGCGTACCGCTCTTGTACATACTCGGGACCTCGTCTTTGTGCACAAAACAATTCGTATCCATATCCTGGACATACATTTTCCTAACATCATAATGATCGAAGCCTCAGCGAACGCAGTCGACCAATGATGAATACCGGCGAAAGTCCGGACTTTTCGCCTTATCACCGTCACGGCCGCTTTTTTAAAGGATAGTAGCTTTCATTGTTGCCCTTCACTTCTACCATGCAGTCATGTATACCACCCTCTGAATTCCTGTCAATTCACGCCGCATTTTCCTGGGCGACTCGTATATCGTGTTTGCATATAGTATTATCTGTGCGAGACAAATAAATATTTCAAAGTTCAGTTTCTGGCAATTCTATCTCCGCAGTTCCGTCCTTCATAATATAATTTTTATTTGTACACCCGAGTTGATCTATCCATCTGCGAGTGGTGACAGTCTGGAATACATCGGTATCAAAGCCTTTACCATAACGGTCATTATTCCATAGCCAATCCGGTGTCGGCCACAAGCAGATCTCAGGCAAAATAGCCCGGTAAACATCAATATCAACACCAGCTTGCCCATGATGAGCCATTTGGCAAACATCCGATTTCAACTTGTCCCCCCAGATTTTCAACAGTCTTCTGCCACCTTCTGCACCGAGGTCGCCAAGGAAAATAACTGTTTTTCCGCCAAGTGTCATTCTGATAACAACCGATGAATTATTAATAAAGTTATCTGTGATTTCGGTATCGGGTGTAAGCAAAACATCAAATTTTGCATTACCCACAATATAACATTCATTGATACTGACAATAGTTGCCTTATCTGCAAACTGGGGAAGCAAGGAGTAAAAGTTCTTTATCAGCGCCGCACCGGAAAGTTCAAACATTTCAATATTTTGCACAGATGGGAAATTGAAATAAACCTTCCCGATATTTATCTTGTCTTTTCGGTGTGATATAATTTCAATAAACGCTTGGATATGGTCATCGTGAACGTGACTCAGAAACCAGGCTGCTATATGCGGGCATTCTCGCCCTGATATTTTTTTAAGGTAGAAAAGAAGAGTTTCCGCATCATTATCCCATCCGCCGTCAATTACAATGAGCTGTCCATCATCTGTTGTAATTATATAGCTCATCGAAAACTGCTTTGTCCAGTCAGTTGCACTCGGCATAAGCTGATAGATTCTATTTTTCATACTGCTCATCCTGAAGTCAATAGCAATTCATATATATTTTAAGCTGTGTTAATTAAAAAAGAAAGACCTTCAGTATATTTTTCGGTGCCATGACATCATATTATCGTCCAAAGACCCCGCCGAAATATTTTAGTTTCTGCATATTTTTTTACCGATTTGCCTCAAGCAGGCGGCTTTTCATGTATTCAACTGATCATCTGCTAAACAATATAATGAGGACAAAATACGATTTTTGAGGTTTCCATAAATAATAATTGAGCTTGCTCTTGACAACTATACTAAAATATGTTACACTACATAGCATGATAAAATCAAAACCTCGACGGCTTGCATATCTTTTTGTTGCCGAAAAGATCGCCGAAAAGGTAAAGGCAGGTCGTTTTGCCCCGCATGAGAAATTACCGACCGAACGGGATCTGTGCGACGAATACGACGTGTCCCACATCACCGTGCGGCGGGCCATGCAGCATCTTGCGGACAAGGGACTGCTGGAAAGGAAAAGAGGGTCGGGGACATTCATTGCCGAAAAAACAACCCACGCAAGACGTGACGGTTATTCCGCGGATGAAATAATCGCCATTGTGGTTCCGGACATTCAGCATTCATTCTACGGTGGTATTTGTAGATCGATACTATCAGCAGCGGAGTCACGGGCAAAAACGGCTGTCATTGCAGCTGCCGATGCCAATATCGAACGTGAAGGGTTTTTGATAAACAAGTATATTGAACGGGGGATCAAAGATATCATAGTTTTCCCCTGGCGCAGTGATGCGAAATGGTATGAAGATCTCCCCGCGCAGATCCGCATTGTTTTTGTCGACGCAGCCCCTTCGTCTGAACGCATCCCCTGCGTCACCTCGGACGATGAAGCGGGGGCATTTGCGCTGACGAACTATCTCCTTTCCCTGGGGCATGAACGGATATTGTTCATCGATGGAGAACCGAAAGCAACGGCGCATGCACGCTGCCGAGGTTATTCACGGGCAGTGGGAAAGGCGAATGAGATGATACTTGCCGGCTCATTCCAATATGAGCGGGCGTTAAGTGCAATGCGGCGCTTTCTCACCGCTACAAGCGATATTCCTACTGCGATGATCGGCTGCAACGACACCTGTGCACTCGGGGTCATTGCTGCACTTGCCGAGCGTGGTATTCGGGTGCCGGACGATGTATCGGTGGCCGGTTACGGCAACACCGAACCCGGCCGCTACGCGGATCTGACCACCGTTGATCAAAAGACCGCAGGATACGGCGAGATGTGTTTCGCCGCTCTCGACACCTACCGAGAAGGAGCGCGGAGCATTTCTCTGACCAAACCCGAGCTTATTGTAAGAACGACGACCGCCGCACGACGCGCTGTCCCCCCAGCAAACGGCAACGGTAAATCCCGGGAGATAATATCGTCAAAAATTCAGGAGGTGTCTCGATGAAATACAGGAATGAACATAGAAAGAATTGTATGGTCCGCGATCTTCGAATATTTTTTGTCGCAGGACTAACGCTGGCAATGCTCCTGCCCATGACCGTGATGGGACAGAATTTCATACCCAATCCAGGATTTACCGGCGACACGAAGGGGTGGCAGCTCAACCCCGCTCAATGGATCTTCGACGAGACGGGCGGACGGAACGGTGGAGCGTGTGTGGCGGTGCAGAATACCAAACCAGACGGCGTGCGCATGCAATCTGATCCTGTCCAAATTGCAGCGAATACGTATTACCGTATGACGTTATGGTGTCGTTCAGAGGCAGTTGACACAACCTATGTGTCGGGCATTTTGTTTTATGCGGTGAATGGAACAATTCCAATCTTTGGCAACACTGCACTTACTGGAGAAAGCACGCAATGGTTTCCTATCACTCACTATTTCTTCAGCGGGGATACGAAAGAAGCGGCGATGAGTTTCGGCAGTCGATTTATGGAAGGAAAGGTATGGTTTGATGATGCCGAAATGGTTCCCGTGACTAGTGCGCAACTTCGGGAAAATCTCGTCCCCAATGCCGATTTTGAATACGGAGAGATAGGCAAATTCCCGATATCATGGACCGATCTGCTCCGCTGGCTAGGTGATAAACGCCCTCCGGTGAAGATATCACTTGCCGCTGCGGGGTTCATAAAGGGCGAAAAAAGTCTCATGCTTGATGGCTCTACGGTAGCGGCCGACGGTGAAGGCGGAGTGCAAAGCACATACGTTCCCGTGATGACGGGGAGCAATTATGTTCTTTCGGTATGGATAAAAGGCACAGCCGGCATTAGCGCACGGTTAATGGTCGATGGTTTCGTCGGCGGGCAGAAAGCGCATTGGTATCAGCAGAAATACGTTTCTGCGTCAGATACTTGGCATAAGGAAACGCTCGAAGTAAAAATCCCGGATGAAAGCGATGCAAAATACTTCATGCCGAATCGATTTGTACGGATTGACCTGAACCTCAAGGGCACTGGCATTGTATGGGCTGACGATGTAACATTTAAAATGAAATGAAATTAATGAGGTGAATATGCGCGCACTGACTATCACATTGGCGATACTGGCAATCATTTCGACGGTGTCGGCGAAGAACTTGATAAAAAATTCCGGCTTCGAGACCGGAACGGAGGGTTACGGCATTCAGCGTATGGTGCCGGCAGACAAAGAAGCGGTTGATACGCCGCTCGTACGACTTATCATCGACACGAATGAAAAGTACCAGGGGCGATGCAGCTTGCGCCTTGACAATAGCAACGGCGCCGCCCAGAAGTTGATGGTTCAAGAAGTCGCGTTGGAGGCAGGTAAAAAGTATACGTTTTCCATTTGGATGAAGACGTCAATTCCTGGAACAAAAGTGGCGCTCGACTTTCGAGGAGTGGATGGCAATTATCAGTACAATGGTGGCGGGCGTAGCTGCCTTGTCACTACCGACTGGGCAAACTATTCATTCTCACTTAC
Source organism: Spirochaetota bacterium (assembly GCA_038043445.1). Taxonomy (NCBI): domain Bacteria; kingdom Pseudomonadati; phylum Spirochaetota; species Spirochaetota bacterium. The sequence goes on along the minus strand of JBBTBY010000028.1, from coordinate 64,332 downwards.
GGTACCGAAGGGATATCGTTATTACCATTTGCAGCTGTTCTTTACTGGCGGCGCACTCCTGTGGCTCGATGGGCTGCAGATCGACGAAGGGAATAATACTGCCTATGAACCGCCCCCACTTGAGATGGGAGTAAGTCGCACATGTGCCCGCGCCTACACGTTCACAGCGAGCGAACCATACCCCGTACAAATGGTCGTTCGTAACAATAGCACAAGTTCTGCCACAGCGAAGGTGACATACAAGGTCGTCGATGACTACTTTGGAAATACGGTTAAGACGGGTGAAGAAACGATCACCGTGCCTGCGGAATCAACCATAGAAAAAATGATCGCGAACGTCTCGCCGCTGAAACGCGGATCTTTTGTCTTTACTGCAGAGCTGACGAGCGGCGGTGCAGTGGTTGATAAAAGTTCTTTTACCTACGCAGTTATCGATTCTGTCCGTACTGCGGAATTGACCGATGGTATTTCAATGTGCGGGCAGGGATTCTTGAGTCCATATGGTATGGGCTACAATGACGGTCAGTATTACAAACTCTACGGTAATTCGCTTAATGACTGGTTTGACTTTTTGGCGGAGTCGGGGGTGCGTCAAGTTCGCGATTGGGGAGGCGGTGGTAATCATATGCTCAACTGGCGGCGAATCGAGCCAGCCGAAGGGGCATATGATTGGACTATAGCCGATCGGTATCTTGACGAGGCGACGAAGCGTGGCATGAAGGTAGTGCCGTGTCTCGGTGACTGGTGGTGTATACAAAAACCCCTGGATAGCTGGGGGCAAGAATATTTTCCCGAGTGGGCAAAGTCACGAATGATATTTTCCGCAGGTACATATGCTCCCGAAGCCGCCAGGGGGGTTCTTATGTGTTCGACGCCGCCGGAGGAGTTGATCGACTGGCAACGCTTTGTAAAGGCATGTGTATCGCGGTACAAAGGGCGCATCACGCATTGGGAGATATTGAATGAGCCGAACGTAAGCATTACTCCGGAGTACTACGCTGCTTATCTCAAGATGATGAACCGCATCATCAAGGAAGCGGACCCGAACGCCCGCGTGGTGGGGTTTTGCGCTACTGGCGATCTTGGCGGGAATATGCTGAAATTCCTCGATGTATGCTTCAAACTTGGCACTCTTGACCACTGCGATGCTGTGTCGTTCCATCCATATGGCGCTGCACTCGATTGGACGGCGCCCATGTCGGCAGAAGCAAACAATATTGCTATGAGGGCACTGGTCAATAAATATGGGGGCGAGAAAAAGGAGTTATGGAACACTGAGTGTTTCTATTTGGCAAAACCGGTGAAAAATAACATGAGTGCGCAATCGCTTATGCAGGGACATGAGCTCGCGCGGCGCGTTTTGATCGATGCGGCTACTGGCGTGGTAAGATCGTTTAATCTCCCAAACGACTATCTTTTTCGTTGGGACCTTGCCCTAAATTATTTCCACAGTTTCGGATACTTGGGCGGTGACCTTATTCCAAGCCGCCTCTTCGTTATACAGAATACCTTGGCTCGCGAGTTTACCGGTGTGAAATTTATCAAACAGGTGACCACTTCCGGCAGGAATAAATTGTATCTGTATGAACGTTCGGCAGGGCCAATCGCAGCGGCATGGAGTTATGACCTCGATAATAAACCGAGTATGATAAAGCTGCCGAACGCCGGTGGTAAAATACGGCTCATTGATATCATGGGCAATACGATAGCTGTTCCGTCTGGCGCGGATGTCGTTATGGAGCTCAACAATACGCCGTTCTATATCGTTCCTGCGGGAATAGATAAGCAAGCGTTCGTAGCACTTATGGATGCTGCCTCGGTGCGTGGAAAAAATGCGCTTGAACTTTTTGCACAATATACGTTTCGTGGTGCAACGCCGTCGCTCGCATTCGAAGTAAAGAACACTACCCCCGAGGATATGACCTGTTTTATCAACGCACAAGTAAAGGGGGACGCACTTCGCCTGCCGGCAGGCGGGAAAGAGAAAACAATACCGGCATTTTCGGCAAAGACGTTCTATCTACCGCTTGAAGAAAAGGGCAGCTGGTCCCAGGCGAACGTTTCGCTCCAGGCAATGATCGGTGACAACATTATCGAAGTTCCAGCGGTAATTCAGTCAAAAATGTCTGCATCGTGTACCGCGCGCACGGGATCAATCGTACTCGACGGCACTGTCAATGCAGCGGAATGGGCCGGAGCTGCATCAATGATTCTTAATCGGCGTGAACAAATAATAGAAGGCAAAGCCGATAGCTGGAATGGTCCGGATGATTTTTCCGGTGTTGTATCAGCGACCTATGATGCGGATGCACTTTATGTCGCTATGGTCGTTAAGAAAGATGGCCCGCGCGGCGAGCGGCGCGATATTGAATCAGCATGGGATGGTGATGCGATGGAGCTGTTTATTGATACAGAGCCCGATAGTATGCTCGATACGCCGACGTTCACGAAGAATTGTTTTCAGATTCTCCTCGGCATGCCAACTAAAAAATTCCCGGGTGTCTTCTGCGTAAAGCGCGGCATGACGGATAAACAGATGAATCCGGCGAATATAACATCGGCAACCGCTACGACCGCTGGTGGATACGGTTTTGAAGTGCGCATCCCATGGAGCGAGATAAACGGGGGGCATCTCTCTGGCGGCGGAATCATCGGTTTTGATGTTGGCATCGATAATAATGTGAGCGATAAGAGGAAATGGCAGATGCTCTGGTGCGGAAAAAACGACAACTATAATAACCGTATGAATTATGGTCGGCTTATCATGCAGTAATGTCTCCATGTGTATGGAGTGTAAAATTTATATTGCGTATTATGGATTTATATCGATCGCCAGGTTAATCAAATCTCAGAGGGCACTATGACATATAAAGAAAGGACAACAATTGCATTACGACATGAACAACCCGACCGTACACCCTTCCATATCGATTTTACCATCCCGATGCGGGAGAAAATGGCGCATCATTTCAAAGATGAAAATTTCAGCGACAGCATCGGAAACCACTTGCATTACATACGCCCGGCGTATGACATGACTGAAGTGACGCCGGGCATCTTCCGGGATGAATACGGGACGATATGGGATCGCACTATTGATAGGGATATCGGCACGGTGAAAAATATCGTTATGAATGACACCGCAGATTTAGACAAATATGTTTTCCCTGATCCAAAAAAAAGCGGCAGATTTGATCATTACGACACGGCCATCCGCAACCACAAAGATTGTTTCATTCTGGCACGCGGAGGATTTAGCATTTTTGAGCGTGCCTGGATGTTGCGAGGAATGGAAAACCTGCTGTGCGACATGATAACAAATCCGGCATTCGTCGAGGAATTACTTGACAGGATCACCGATACACTTTTTGCCCTTATTGAGCTTGCCGCGAATCACACAATCGACGGAGTAATGTTCGGGGATGACTGGGGGCAGCAACAGGGACTAATCATGGGCCCAAATCTTTGGCGGAAGTTCATCAAACCAAGAATCGCAAAATTATACAGGAAAGTAAAGGAATCAGATAAAAAAGTATTTATCCACACCTGTGGAGATGTGGGAGAAATAATTCCTGATTTGATAGAAGTAGGGCTTGACTGTCTCAATCCATTCCAGCCTGAAGTATTTGATGTCAACAAAATTAAGAAGCAGTACGGCGATACGCTGTCTTTTTTCGGAGGAATGAGCATTCAAAATATTCTGCCATTCGGCACACCAGAGGAAGTGAAAGCGGGAACGAGGAAGTTAATCAAAGAAATAGGCCGTTCGGGGGGATATATTTGCTCTCCGGCCCATTATGTCCCTGGCGATGTGCCGGTAGATAACATGCTGGCAATGCTTGATGTCTTGCAGAATCAATAGCGTGCCTGTAAGAATTATCGAGCCTCAATAAATAGTGAAAACGGCGTGCGAGAGATCGCAAACTGCGTTGGAGGCATCGATTGGGACGGAAGTATATGCCACAAAAGAAGAGCAGGTACACGTGCTGAAAGATGTTGTGCAGGGGCGGAAATATAATGTATGCCATGACAGGCGCTGTATAATGACGGTGTCACCCTTGTGAAAAACAAAAAATTCCAGGAAGCTATCGACCACTGGCTGCAGATAAAACAGGATTCCGCGTTTATTGAAAAGGCGCAGTCATCGATCGTCCTTGCACAGAAATTACTTGATGAGGGTCGGCAGAAAAAACTGCAGGAGGATCGTGAGCGCAGGAAGGTCCTGTCCGGGATAAAGGAAAAATTCGTGAATACGATAGTGTTCTGGAGCGAATTTGCTGTCGGCGCGGCCAGTATTATACTTAAAGTGATAAGACCTTCGTTTTAGCCAGCCGTTCATAACCTCATATTACCGCTATCAATGCACCCCGTCAAGTCGCGGTCGAATCCGCGTCCATTTTTACCGCCTCTCCCGTCCGTCCATCTACCTTACGCCCACGCTCATTCTTCCACCTGCTGAATTTAGCTTGAATCGCAGTCGCCTCTGAACATTTACAACCTATAAGGACGCATCTCTCCTTACGCATGCGCGAACTCACTCTGGAGCCCCAGTCATCGACTGCTGCCTCATACCAGCGCTCCGTTTGATCAGCGTCGGTATCGGTCTCGCATACCTGATCAGCATTGCTGTCGCCGTTTTGCACGGCATCGTCAAATCCGTACATCGTGCCCTCTGCCTGCGAGGGTTCAAACAAGTCTACACCCACCCACCAGTCATCCACGATGGGCACGTATGTCAGCTCCGGCTCAGGCAACAGTCTCCTCGGCGGTGCGCGCGGCGTATCCACCGTCCACAGTCCCAGCGACTTCAGTATCCGCTGTATGGCATCTGCTTGCTTGGCATAGATGATATAAATAATGAATCTAAGGGAGCGTGCTACACGCGGCAGGGTGGGTAGCGCAGCGTAGTCTTAAGCGTAAGCGCCTCGACCTTTCGGTCGTTTGTGATATTGCACTACCTGCACCACTCATAGTATGCAACACAGAGCGCGCGCTGTTAAGTGCAAGCGGTAGTGCGGAGTACTGTGCGGCGATAGCGACACGGATGTCGCGTTACCCGAGGCGGACGATGAGCCGAGGGCGACCTGACTGCGCGGAAGGTCGTCGCCGTCGACACCCCCTCTGGAATAGGTTTCCTCATGATGCGCAAGAAAGGCATTCTGAAAGAATGGCGTCATAATACTCTTCTGGGGTAAATAAGGGAAGGTGGTAGCTGAGCGGAACGATAGTGGAGTCGAAGCGCAGGAGGAAACCGAACCTGTAGGGGGTCGATGCGGGCAGTGCTTCCTATCCTGATTCTCAATAAAAATGTTGTCCGTATATTGCCCATGATGTAGTAGATAGAGCAAGCATTGACAACGTAAACCAACATTCACCCATGTTCGTGATGAAATATGCTTGCAATATTCGCTAATCTTAAGCAATATTGAGTGTGCTTAAAACAACATTGAGCAACACGTCATATCGATTGCACAGGATGTGCTTAGTCGATGCGAGCCACGCGTGCGCCTTTGGCGCAGCCAGGCGGCAAAGCCGCTACGGGAGGGCGATTTGCATCGACCGGATCACAGGATTACACGAGCGATGAAATCCGGTTAGTTCTTTATGAAATCGACAACTTTTTCTATGACAGCATCCACATCGATCTGTTTTATTTGACCGATTGCGCGATCGACAAGGCTTTCATGGAGAGTAAATATCGTGTCGCAACGGACATACGAATCAAATGCAAGATAGCCGTTGCTGAATGACGCATTCGTGATTTTATGGGTGTAACGCATATCATGATGCGCCTGCTTCGTGATCGGCAATAAAGTATAATCCTCTCCGTGCTTTCTTATCGAGAACGCGGGGCGCTTTTTTGCATTTGCATGATCCGTAAACGGATAGTTCACAACAACAACTTCACCTTTCACTATAAATCCCTCCACGCCTCGTCCTCTATGTTATTATCCCATATTTTTTTTAATGACTTGTCGGAGGAATTCGATATCGCAATAGAATCAATAGCTTCATAATTAATCACAAGGGGCGCCAGTAATTTCAACTTCGATTTAATTATTTTATACACGCCTGAATAATCAGATGGATATTTTATTGCATTAGTTATTGACTCGAATATTTTAATAAAAGCGAACGCTGAAAGTAAAACTAATGTTTCATATTTTCGCGGCGCACCCTTTTTTACACGGGAAATTCTAAGCGCAGATTTTTCATCGGAAAACAAGTCGATTTTCTCTGCAATTTTCACCACTTGGTGTGAAGACAAATGCATTATTTCCGCGAACGTGTATGGGGGATATTTACATTGAATGTATGGTATAATGTCTTTTAATTGTTTGTACTGAATCTGCAAGTCCTCGTTCTCGGCTGAAAGGTGCCCGATTAATTCACTGAGTTCCTTGTTGTTTTCCTGAAGAGCCTCAACGATTTCTGATAACTCTTGGATTTCTTGTTCTTTTGAAATTACATTCGACTTTATTAAACGTTCTGTAGTCATGATGAAATAGTAACCTCTTTTGACATTTTGTCAATATTCAGCTTTACGTGCTTTGCACATGTAAATGATATTTTCTGTAAAACAATAAACGCTCCCCTTTCCCTTCTCAGAGGGGAAAGGGGCTGGGGGTTAGGGGTGCGTTGGCATAGCCAATAAAATCTTGTGAATCCGGGAATCCGGGTAAATCTCCTATCCCTTCACACGGACAAAAATAATATTGACATATCACATGTTATGCCGTATACGTAGACTACTTTATTATCATGAGGCGTCAATGATATTCGTAATGATCGCCATATTCATCGCCGGGTATACGCTCATCGCTCTCGAGCATACGCTGAAGGTGAACAAGGCTGCGAGCGCGCTTGCAGCGGGAATACTGGCATGGACAGTATACGTCCTCTGGCAGCCGGATAAACATGAGGTCATTCTCTCGCTCAAGGAGCATTTCGAGGGAATAGCAGAGATACTGTTCTTCCTGCTCGGGGCTATGACCATCGTCGAACTCATCGATGCACATGGCGGGTTCGAGGTCATCACAAGCCGTATCCGTACACGCAACAAACGAACGCTCCTTTGGATAATCGCGAGCATCACGTTCTTTCTCTCAGCGGTGCTCGACAATCTCACTACCGCCATCGTCATGGTCTCCCTCGTGCAGAAGATATTGTCCGACAGGAATGACCGGCTTACCTTCGCCGGCATGATAGTCATTGCGGCGAATGCCGGCGGGGCATGGTCCCCCATCGGCGACGTTACGACGACCATGCTCTGGATAGGCGGGAATATAACAACGCTGCCGACGATACAGCATAATATCCTCCCCTCGATCGCGTGTCTTCTCGTTCCACTCATAGCAGCATCGTTCTTTGTCCGCGGGCGTATCGCAGCGAACGATGCGGGCGTGGTCTCGCGCGAGAAGAACGTCGTGTTCTTCCTCGGCCTCGGGGTACTGCTTTTCACACCGGTGTTCAAAACGGTCACCCATCTTCCGCCGTTCATCGGCATCCTCTTCGGGCTCTCCGTCCTGTGGATAGCGACCGAAATAATGCATCGGGGGAAAGATAACGAATCGCGAAAGAAATTCTCGGTAGCCAATGCGCTTCAGCGGATAGACAGCGCGAGCGTCCTTTTCTTTCTCGGTATACTGCTCTGCGTAGCGGCGCTCGAAGCGAACGGCTCCCTTGCAGAACTGTCGAAATTCCTGTCGGCAGCGATAGGCAATGATGTTATCATCATCTCCGTCATCGGGCTGCTTTCAGCCGTCGTCGATAATGTACCGCTCGTGGCGGCGGTCATGGGGATGTACCCGCTTTCACTGCACGGCACGGACAGCTTTTTCTGGCAATTCCTCACCTACTGCGCGGGCACCGGGGGCAGTATCCTTATCATCGGATCGGCGGCAGGTGTGGCGGCGATGAGCATCGAGAAGATCGATTTTTTCTGGTATCTGAAAAGAATAGGCGCACTCGCGTTCATCGGCTATATCGCGGGGATAGCCGTTTTCCTGATTCAGATGACGCTCATGCATGGACAGATGTAACATCACGCAGTCAGAGCCCTATCGGGAAATCGGTATTATCTCGTACAACTGCGATGCATGATGCTTCACGCGCGGCGGGACTATCGTGCCGTTGGACAATGGGAATTCCATATCGCCGGTCCATACGTTCTTCAATGCCTTTATCGGAGGAAGCACCGCGGTGCCGCGTGCGGAAATGGTGAACGTACGCTCGCCCGATGAGAAATTGAAGAGACCGATATAGCCGGACGTGTTATATATCATCTCCGGTATCTCTTTTTCCATGTAATCGAGCGGTATCGTCTCCCCGCGGTAGCATTTCGCGGCGACAGCAAGTATCGTGGGTATCCTGTCGATGATGCGCGGCGGCAGCTCCTCAAAATTATCGCTGAAGAAAAGCGAGCCGCCGGAAATGAGCACCGCGTTCACATGGCTCGTCCGTTCATGCCGGGTGAGCTTGGTACGATGTTCGCGGAGCATGAGACAGTCGGGGTCGTTCACCCAGAGCCGCTTGTTCATGAAGCAGCGCACGAAGGTATTGCGTATGGAATTGCGCACCCCGTACATGGCGGCCGTCTGCAGAATGGAACCGGCTATCTCCATCCAATACGGCGCGGTATCGGGGCCCACGCGCATCGAGTCGACAAGGCCTATGCCCGGCGACAGCGGCATGCCGCAGCCGGAAAGGGTGACCGAATTGCCGGCGGCTTTTTTGATGAGCTCCATGCCGTGCTTGAGCGCCTCCGGCCGCGAGAGCTTCAGGTTCATGTGATTCCCGCCGCGGACGCATGCGGCGAACATGAAATCGAGTTTGAGGTACGAGAACCCCCACTCCTTCGTATAGGTGCGAATGACCTGCGTGATGTAATCCTCGACAAGGGGGTGCGTTACATCGAGGCTGTAATAGAATTTCCCCGGCCATGTCGGATTATATCCGGCGACTATGGGTTTGCCGAATTCGGTGCGGAGCAGGAATTCGGGATAGAAACGCGCGAGGTCGGATGTCTTATCCGCAACGAACGGCGCCGTCCATATACCCGGCGTGAATCCCGCCGAGCGTATCGCCCCCGCAAGCTCGCCCATTTTCCCCGTGAACGCGGGCTTCAATGCGAACCAGTCTCCGACAATCTTCATATACCCGTCGTCTATCTGAATGATGTCGAGAGGGATATTGAACTTCTTGATGATGGAAAGGTTCTTATAGATGACCTCGGGCGTGATATTATTGAAATAATAGTACCAGCTGCTCCATCCGGTGTAGCTTTTTTTCGGCGGCTTATATCCCATGGATCTTTTGATATAATCGAAATACCGCTGCTGAAGGGATATCTTCTCCCCTTTCGCGAGTATTATCTCATCGAGCGCAACGGTCTGCCCGGGCTGCAGCATCTTCCTCCCGAAGTCGAATATGACCTCGAAGTGGCTTTTCTTCGTTCGCGGGTACAGATGGAGCTTGATATAGAAGAGCTGATCGAAGCGCCCCGCCTGCCCCACCAGGAACGCCGCATCGTTCGATGAATCTGCGATTATCGAGTACATCTCGCTTGAGAATATGCCCGGCGTATGGGACGGAAGATTGGACAGGTTGCCCGATATGCTCGACACGATATGGAGCCAGGGACGAAGCGGCCTGTCCTTGATGCGATAGCTCCTCGCCGTGGACCATGACTGATAACCGTTACGAAGGAACGATATGTTCTTCGGCAGGAAATTCTTAAGGAAATTATCGATGCCGTTCTCCGCGGGAAAGATGAGCCGTGTTATCCGCAGGGACTGGCGGGAGACATTGGTGAGAGAAAGCGAGAGCGCGGACCCGGAAGCATCGAGGTTCTTCCAGACGCCGGTAAGCGAGATATGCTCATTGCTGAACGACAGGTCCCTGCGCGCGGGCGATGCGTTCGCCGAGAGGGGGAACCGTTTGCGCTCGGTGCCGAATTTCAGTTCAACGGCGGGCGCGGAAACAAGATCGCGCCAGTTGATGTCATAATGGCGTGACGTATCGCCGTTCATCGGTTTCCCGTTCTTGCGTTTCATGATCCCCCGCTGCCGGCGCGTTACGATATCCGTCCGGGATATGCATCGATGACACGGCGATAGAACGACTCAACAGCGACGGTGTGCCCCTCCGCCGAGAATTTCGAAGCAAAGGCCGCGCTTTTCTTCGAGTATGCCAGAAGACGTTCGTCATCAACGATAAGGTCCATGACCACGCGCGTCATCTCCTCTTCGCTCGGAACAAGATGACCGTTCTCTCCCTCGATTATCTGATCGAGATAGCTGTCGTCCCGACGGGCGACGAGCGGCAGCCCGCAGATGAGGCTTTCGATAACGGTCATCGGATGCACTTCGGAAAGCGAAGCGGTCACGTAGAGCGAAGCGATGGAATAGATGGCGAATATCTCCTTCCAGGTCACAAAGCCGGGGAACATGACACGGCCGTGGAGCTTTTCATGATCGACACGGTGCTTGAGCGTATGCAGATCGCCCCCGTCGCCCACGAACGCCATCTTCACGTTCGCATGCTTCTTAAGCACCGGCAGCATCGCATCGAGGAGCGCCACGACGCGTTTTTCCGGACCGATGCGCCCGACGAAGAGCATGAGCTTTTCCCCGTCCTTAAGCCCGTACCGCGCGCGGGCATCGCGTATGAATTCGGGCGTCACCACGGATGAACGGAACTTCGACGTATCGATGCCGTTGGGTATCACCTCGATGGGCATGTCCGGCACGATATCGAGCACGTACTTTTTCGCCTTTATCGAAGGCGCGATTATCGCCGCGCAGGGGGCGAGCCGTACTTTATACATCCGTTTGATGCGCTCGTAGTTCAAAAATCCGCCGGGTATGTAATGGACATAGTCATGCCACATCGTATGGAACGTATGGATTATCGGTATGCCGAGTTTCCGTGCTGCGCTTCGCGCGGACTCATCGAGCAGGAATTCCGTGTGCGAATGAATGAGCTCGACGCCGACGGAACGCATCCGCCTCGTCGCCATGCCGAAGAGATCGAGCCCTAATCCATAGCTTTGCTTTCCTAAGGAGAACGGCAGCGTCGGGAGACGAAGCACGTTCGGCTCCTTCCCTTTATGCCCATGATACCGGACCGTAACGACATGGACTTCATGCCCGCGCTTTTCCAGACCGTCCTTGAGCTGCGCAATGGCGGTGACGACGCCGTTGATAATAGGGATATAGCAATCCGAGAACATCGCGACCTTCATGAGATCTCCTTATTATAGAGCGGCCTATCGTGCATATAATTGACCGAATGCGTAGAGCTCGATGAGCGCATGCATGATGACCGCAAATCGAAGCGTCCGGAATTCATCGACCAATATCTGGAACCATATCGCCCCGGCGAACGAAATGATGAAACCTGCCGCACCGCGGGGCATGCCCTCGCCGAAGAACGCGTGATAAAGCGCCCAGGCCAGCGCCGGCAGGAGGATGCCGATGAGCCATGACCCGCTCACCGATCGTATCGCCCGCGGCATTATCCATCGGAACGGGAGCTCATTGAGCACGGCCACCAGTATCGATAATATGATGAGGAAGGGCCAGATGCGCATGAGCGGTTCGCCCGTCACCGGCTTCATCCACGTACGGACGATGAGCATGATGAGGATGAGCATGGTAAGCACGAAGAGCACGGTAATGATGCTGCGCCTGACACGGCTCGTTCGCTCGAACGGCGCAAAAGCAAGTACGCGGGCCACACCGTCACGCGGGGACGATGAGCGCACGGAGAGCACGGGGAATATCGGCAGCAAGGCGAGACAATAGAGGGCTATCTCAACGGAAAAATGGAGCGCATCGAAGGTCAATTTTGATGGAAGGTCGGATGCGAGTTTCGGGAAAACGACAGGACCGACGACTGAAAGCAGGAGCGATGTCGCGGAATCGGCCGCGAAAATAATGAACACGGCGGCAAGCGGACGGCTTTCCTTCCTCACATAACAGAGCACGAACGCGAATAGAGCGGCGATCATCGTGAAATAATACGCCATGGACGGCTTCGGATATGCCGACACGAAGGTCCCGGGGGACGCCGCATACGAGAGGAACCACACCGCGGTGACCGCAGCATATGCGAGCGAGCAGAATATGATACCGCCCGTTCTTTGTGATATACGAATGCTCATAATGGGTGGATAGTATAGCCGCAAGTACCCGTACTGTCAATGGTTTCCGGCCGGAATCGGGCCGCTCTTCGCGGGAATTCGCGTCGGTCCGTACTGCGTTTGACGTTTATCGCGTTTTATTATACAGTATCTGCGCTGCGCTTTGAGCGCGGCAAATGCAAGCGAGGTCGCGGCATGAAGAAGATGCTTGGCTCTGAAATGATAATCGAGGCGTTGCGTCGCGAGGGCGTGGAATATCTGTTCGGCTATCAGGGAGGACAGGTCATTCCCATTTTCGATGCGCTCGCGAAGCAGAAGGATGTACGCGTCATCATACCGCGTCATGAGCAGGCTGCGGCGCATGCTGCCGACGGCTATGCACGATCGAGCGGCAAGGTGGGCGTGTGCCTCGCCACGAGCGGTCCCGGCGCCACCAATCTCGTCACTGGTCTCGCTACCGCCTATATGGATTCCGTACCCATGGTCGCGATAACCGGTCAGGTGCCGACCAGCCTTATCGGCAACGATGCGTTCCAGGAAGCCGATATCATCGGGATAACGAGATCGATAACCAATCATAATTTCCTCGTCAAGACCATCGAGGACCTTCCGCGCATTCTGAAAGAGGCGTTCTATATCGCACGTACCGGGAGACCCGGACCGGTTCTCGTTGATATGCCGTCGAACATAGTGAAAACCTCCCATGCGATGGAATATCCTGAGACCGTGGATATCCGGAGCTACAAGCCGACCTACAAAGGGCATCCCCGTCAGATAAAACAGGCCGCGAAGATGATAATGGAATCCAAGCGGCCGGTGCTCCTCGTCGGCGCAGGCATCATATCCTCAGGTGCTTCGGATGAGCTGAGAGCGTTCGTCAAAAAGACCGGCATCCCGGTGACGACGACGCTCCTTGCCATGGGCGTCTATCCCATGCAGGAAGAGCTTTTTCTCGGTATGCCGGGCATGCACGGGCTCTATGCGGCGAATCACGCGCTCACAGAAAGCGATCTTATCATGTCGATCGGTGCACGCTTCGACGACCGCGTTACCGGTAAGCTCGAAAGCTTCGCCCCGCATTCGAAGATAATCCATATCGATATCGATCCCACCTCGGTGGATAAAAGCGTCGCCGTCGACCTCCCGATAATCGGCGATGCGAAGAATGTCCTCACGGAGCTCATCGCCGATGTATCGCATTGCGGCATCGACGAATGGCGGACAAGGGTGCTTGCGTGGAAGCGCGACAACCCGCTCCGCTATGACCGCGACAGCAGCGAGATAAAGCCGCAGTACGTCATAGAAACGCTTTCTTCAGTATTCGGTAAGGACGCTTTTGTCGCCACCGATGTCGGCCAGCATCAGATGTGGACGGCGCAATTCTATCAATTCAGCGAACCCCGGCGCTTCCTTACCTCCGGCGGTCTCGGCACCATGGGATTCGGCCTCCCCGCGGCCATCGGTGCGCAATTCGCCAATCCTGGGAAGAAGACCATCGTCGTCACCGGCGACGGCAGCATACAGATGAACATTCAGGAGCTTGCCACCGTCGCGCATTACGATCTGCCGGTGAAGATAATAATACTCAACAATCATTATCTCGGCATGGTCCGGCAGTGGCAGGAATTGTTCTTCGATAAAGTGTACTCGGCAACGTGCCTCCGCAGGGAAGCGTCGTGCGCACCGGACTGCAATCACCCGTCGGACAAATGCCCGGTCTATATACCGAATTTCATCAAGCTTGCGGACGCGTACGGCATACCGGGTGAATGCGTAACGAAGAAGGGCGATGTGAAAGCGGCGATAGACAAAGCGTTCTCGCACAACGGACCGTTCATGCTCGACATACACGTCTCGGAAGAAGAGAATGTCATGCCGATGGTCCCCGCGGGACAGCCGATCAATCAAATGCTCACGCACGGCCTCGCGTAGAGAATTTCATCCGCCGCGATATCCGTCGAGTATCGCGTCTATCCGCTCTGCGGTGGCAGTTCTCTGGAACAGCGGTCGCTTATCTGTCCGATAACATGATAATTCCGCTTCGAATACCGGCTTTTCGTGCTGATAGAAAACCCCGAGCGGCAGCCGCTCCGTTTCCAAGGAACGCCTGAACGCCGCGATGCGGTCGCTCGTGTCATGACCTTCGAGATAATAGGTGTTGTCCTTGTACCACTTGAACGTGTTCACTTTGTTGAATGAAACACACGCCTGAAATACATCGACAAGCGCGAAGCCCTGATGTGCTATCGCGCGTTTGAACATCTCCTTCGTCTCTTCCTTGTCGCCGGCATTGGCACGCGCTACGAACGAACAGTCAAGCGATATCGCCACCGCAAGGGGATTGAACGGCTCATTGAACACGCCGTTGACCTGCACCGGTGTGACCATCGACTTCATCGTCGTAGGGGACGCCTGCCCCTTCGTGAGCCCGTATATCATATTGTCATGAACGATGACGGTGATATTCGGGTTCCTGCGTATCGTGTGAATAAAATGATTGCCGCCCTCGCCGTACATATCGCCGTCGCCGCTCTCAACGACGACCGTAAGCGATGGGTTCGCGGCTTTTATTGCGGTAGCCGGCGGGAGCGCTCGTCCGTGAAGGCCGTTGAAATAATGGACGTCCATATATTGGGGCGATTTCGCGGCCTGCCCGATGCCCGACACCATGACGAAATTCTTCCGGTCGATCGATAATTCTCCGAGGGCGCTGTCGAGCATATCGCGTATGGGATAATTCCCGCAGCCGGGGCACCAGGCGATATCGATGTTCTCTTTTTTATAGGACATCATCGTTTTCCCCGTTTTTTCGTCACGCGCTGTATCGATGCCATGACTTCCTCTACTGAGAACGGCAGGCCGTTATATTTCAACACCGCATCATCGGCACGTCTTCCGGTCTCCCGATGTATAAGCGATGCGAACTGACCGGTGGCATTCCCTTCGATCACGACAAACTTTTTCGCCGCATCGATGATACGTTTGGCTGTCACCGGGAACGGGAATATCTGCGGGCAATGGAGATACGCCGTCTTTCCATCGTCGATGCCCGTGAGTGCTTCGCGCACCATCTCCTTCGTGGAGCCCCATCCGACGATGAGCGTGCTGTGTTTTTTCGGACCGATCAATACGGCAGGAAGCTCGTCTTTTTTCATGGCCTTGAACTTTGAAAGACGCTTCTGCACCGTGTCATTGCGGACATCCAGGTCTTCGGTGATCCGTCCGTCCTCATCGTGTTCATCCGAATCAACACGCACTATCCCCTCGCCATATCCGGGTATCCCGCGCGGGGAAATCCCGCTTTTTGTGAGAGCGAATCGGCGATACGATGAATCAGTTCGCAGCACGCATGACGACGGCGTCCGAGCAGTATCGGGCTTGGGAATATTGTAGTACGTGTCTACAAGATATTGATCGGACAGTATGAACACCGGCACCTGATATCGGTCCGCAAGATCGAACGCCGTTCTCGATAATTCGTACGCTTCGGCGGTATCTCCCGGTGCCAGAATAATGCGCGGGAATTCCCCGTGTCCGGCATGGAGCACGAGATCAAGATCGCCCTGTTCGGTGCGTGTCGGAAGCCCGGTGGCAGGACCCGGGCGCTGTGAGACAAGGATCACCGCCGGGCTTTCTATCATGCCCGCGAGGCTTACCGCTTCCGTCATGAGCGCGAATCCGCCGCCCGATGTCGTCGTCATTGCGCGCGCACCGGCATACCATGCGCCGAGCACCATGTTCAGCGCACCTACCTCATCCTCTATCTGTTCTACGATGATGTCATTCGTCTTCGACAGTCCCGCGAGCGCGGTCAACACGCCCGATGACGGCGTCATAGGATATGCTGAAACGAAATTGCATCCGCCGGCAACGGCCCCGACAGCAATGGCATCGGTGCCGCTCAGGATGATATCATCAGCAACGGAACTATCAGGCTTGATCGATATGCGTATCGTTTTCGATAATTCTCTGCCTGCTGCATATCCTTTGGCACCCGCTGCCACATTCGCGGATACGACATGTTCATCCTTGCCATGGAACGACGCGCGTATCGTCCGTTCGAGAATTGATTCATCGATCGACAACAGGCCTGCACACATGCCTGCCGCTACGGTGTTCGCATATAATGAATTGCCGGCTTCTCGGGCAATATCGCTGAACGGGACATCGATGATCCCGGGATACCGATCGTTCTTTTCACCGATGATGACGGTTCGCTTGGAAATGCGTTTTGCCAGATGCGTCGTCGTCTCACCGGTCAGCGGGATAAGGATATCGATGCGCTGGGTATACGCAGAGACTCGTTCTGACGCAATACGGATACTTGTCGAGTTCACGCCGCCGCGGACGCGCGACATATATTCCTTCGTCGCGAAGATGTGCATATGCGCATTCTTTACGAGCGACACGACGATCTTCTCAATGGACGCTATCCCCTGCCCCGCCTCGCCGGCAAGCACGATCGAGATATCATCCGTAAAATTCACAATATTTATTCCTTAAATAGCATACTATGCAACCACTACCCTATGACCCTCGACCTTTATCACCTTGACCGTGGTCCCGGATTCGATGAAGCTTCCCTGGCTGACCGCGTCATATCTATTGCCGTCTATTTCGATCTGTCCGGCCGGTCGCAGCGTCCCGATGACCGTGCCGGTCTTCCCGAGGAGCCTTTCGAGATTATCGTTCGCAATGGCACCTTTTTCGTCAGCGGTAAGCGATAGCGCGCTGAATAACCGTGACTTCGGAAGCTTTTTTGCGATGAATACGCTCACTATCGTCGCCGCGACGATGGCAACGAGCAGTACGACAATGCCGTATTCGAGACGTTTGATGCCGAACGAAATGACTATCCCGACGAACATGAGCACGATGCCGACAATACCGGGAATGCCGAAACCGGGGACCAGGAACACCTCGACGACGATAAGAACGACGCCGACGAAGAAAATCGCCGGGGCCATCCAGTTCGAATCGCCGAGGAGGAATTGCGATATGAAGAACGTCGCGAACGAAAGCACGGCGACGCTACCGCCGACGCCGAAACCCGCCGTCTTAAACTCCACGAACGCCGCGATGATGCCGATGGCGAGGAGGAGCATGAGTACAACGGGACTCGTAAGGAAGCCGATGAAACGATCGCGCGTGGTCGGTTCGCCTTTTATGACAGGCACATCCGCTTTGCCGAGGGCAGTAAGGATATCGCGCACCGATGAAACGCTCCCGTTCACGAAGCCGAGACGGACCGCCTCGTCGGTGGTGAGTGTCAGGAGTCGCCCCTTTTCAATATCGATGCCGTCGACTTTCTTCGTAAGCCCGATGCTCTCATCCACCATGGCCTCAGCGATACGCGGATTGCGTCCGTGCCGTTCGGCAGCGCTTCGCATCTCCGCCCGCATCACCGACACTTCCTTTTCGGACGCTTTGATGAACGAATTGGATGCCTGCAGCACCGGCGTGGCGGCACCGATCACCGCACCGCGCGAGAGATAAATATACTTCGCAGAAAGCGATATCAGCGCCCCTGCAGAGATCGCGTTGCGGTTCACGAACACCGCGGTATCGACGGGCGAATCCATGATGATGCCCTTTATCTTGAGCGCATCAACGACATACCCGCCCGGGGTGTCAAGTTCGAACACGATGAGAGAAGCCCCCGCATCCTTCGCTTTTTTGTACTGCGTCTCGATATAATGGGCATACCATTTATCGATGACCTGATACTCGAGCTTTGCGATGTGATAGACGTTCGTCGCCGCGGAAAGCGGCACCATGAGGGCCAGAAGGCAGAGTATTCGGCGCATATTACTCCTCGAATTTCAGAAAATTGATGCGATAGAAGATGCGGGTATCGAAACGGTATTTCGTCTTAAGGACATAGGCGATATCGGCCAGATACATCATGGCGAGCGATACTCCTATGGCGATGAGATCGGGCGTGAACAGCGTCACGTAGAGCGTCAGTATCAGGTACGGGAAAAAATTCCCGCTGAAGAAGATCACGGCGATGAAGAACAGTATCGGCATGAAATACCATGCGGAAAGGAATGCCGGGGCATGGATGTACGAGAAAAGCTCGCCGAGCGTCGGGTCACGGAAAATAAAGGTCATGCCGATGAGGGCACCGAACATGAAGAAGAAGCTGTAGCCGCGGTCGCGCGGTATGACGAAGGCGGTGAGCGCCATGAGCGCGAGGAACATCCCGGCCAGGAGCGATGTCTGCGGGAGGAAAAGCAGGAACATGATGACGCATTCGATGGCGGCAAGTATCGGTATGAGGTGTATGCGTTTCACCGTCATGGAAAGGCCGAACAACGTCGACATGCCGACGAATGAATAGGTCGTACGCTCGACGCCTTTGCGTGTACGGCGGAAGAACGCTATGAGGAATGCCGTCGCGGTGATGACAAAAAGATAGAGGAGCGCGGGCCTGAGAAGAAGCTCCCGCATCGAGAATGCGGTAACGGATATGCTCCCCCGCTGGCTCATCTCAGAACCCCGCGGCGAGAGTACTTCGACGAGCATCGTGACCGTGCCGCTCGACACCGGCGTGAATGCCGCGCGCGCCGTGCCGCGGTCATCGGTCTTCACGACATCGCTCTCACCGTTCTTGAAACGAACGATGCGTGTGTCAGTTGTGGAAAAGCGCACATCACGGTTCATGAGGGGGTAGCCGCCCTTCGTTATCGTGACCGTTACATTGGAATACGATCTCGGTATGCGGGCGAACACCGCCTGTTTCGAGAACACATAGCGGTAGCCGAGATCGGGGGCGGTCGATGCGCCGCTCACCGCGGCAAGTGCCGACACGGCGAACACCGAAGCGATCACGAAAGCGAACCGCACGCTTACCATTTTTTATTCCTGTCGATATTGATCATCTCAAGCCGTGTTTTCGTGTATTTCTTAAGGTCCCACACGTCGGCATCCTTGACCGGATTGTATATCTCCGCCGTCACGGGTATCGCCGCTTTGCTGAACGTGACCGTTTCATTGCGTTTGAGCGTGAGCATTTCATTGCTCGCCGCCCCCGACGGGCTTACGGCAACGGCCCCCTCGAACACGACTATCCTGTTCTCTTTCGTCCCCGGCTCGAAGCTTACGCCGAATTCCGTCCCGCGCACCGATGCGAGCGCCGTCGGTGTCGTTATCACGAACGATCGATCGCCGGTTATCTTCGTTATTTTGCTGAGCAATTTCCCGGTGAGCAGATCGAGGCGGCTTTTCGTCTCGAGATTCACCACCGAAAGATCGACGACGGTCGCTTCTCCGGTCTTTATGACCGTGCCGTCGGAAAGCTCAAGCTCGAGATTGGAACGCAGCCCGGTGCGGACACGCTCGCCTTCGAGTATCCGCATGTTCACATCGCAGAGCATCCATGTTGCCGCCTTAAGCCGCAACACCTCGGCGGTCCCGATGACACGCACGACGCGCGCCGAGTTCTCGAGGGCCGACAGAGGCATGAGCGCACATAAGACGAACACAAGGACGATATGAGATCGTATATACATGATACGATTATAGTCTACAGGACCGGTTTGTCAAACGCTCCGGGTTGGACAACACGGCAGACGTGCTACTCATCCCTGAGCGAATGGATGACCGTGCGTGCAAAATCGGTGAGTTGTGTTACGAGCTTCGCCTGCGGTATCGACGGCAGGAGATGGTATAATCGATGCAGTATCGTCAGGTACTTCTGCTTGAGCGAGAGAGCGGTGAGCTCGCTCACGCTGAATGTCTGGGAAATGGCGATGAGCGCCTTCGCGCAGAACACCACGCTCATATCGCGGCCGGAGAGAAAATCGACGATGAACGACTCATCAAGCCTGTTCATAGCCCCGATGGCCCTGTTGAGCATGCCGTCCGAGAATTTCGCGAGCATATCGGATATCACCAGATGGAGCTCAATGCCGGGTATCTTCGCGGCAAGCGTCATCGTCGTATAGTCGGATATCTTTTTTTTGCCGTCCAGATACAGCGCACAGAATTCCCCGAGTATCTTCGATTCTTCAAGGCTGCGCGAGAAGGAAAAACCCGATGAGGGCAGCGGCGTATGCCCGCTGTCGCCGAAGAATATCATGCGTTCCGATGCGATGCTGCGCTGCTCCCCGAGGGGGATATTGCCGGCACGCCGTTCGAGAACGGTACCCGTGACCTTCTTTATGCGGATATATCTCTGGAGGAGGGCTTCTTTTTCCGCCATGTTCGCCGGTGTAAGCGCAGAAAAGAAGAATACGCCTGCCATGAGCATGTCCTTGCCGAGCGGTACCAGCCAGAAATAATCCGAACCGGGGAAGAACGAATCGTAGAGAAGGCATTCAGCGGCATCGTAGCCCGAGCTTTTTTTAAGGAAGAACGCAAGACATCCCATATCGATGGATTCGTTCATGCATCCGGTGCTCCGCGGCAGCGGCGATGTTCGCCCCGTACAATCAACGGCGATACGGGCGCGGTATTCCCGTTTCGATGTGACGATGATAACGCCGAGCTCATCGACGCGGTAATTGACGAACTCCTCCTGCTCCGCTATCCGCGCGCCGTGCGAACGCGCTTTTTCCGCGAGCATGATAAGCGCCTTCCCTTCGTCGATGGGAAAAAGGAACGGCGATGTCATGGTATATCTGCTGCCGAGATAACTTGAAAACGTCACTTTCTCGAAGCGATGCCGCACCGCATCGGCAAGACCGTGCTCGTTGAGCGCATAGTCGAACGTGAGCCACGTCTTCTGTGTTACGCCTATCTTCCCCCGCTCGATGACGATCGTGCGTATGCCGCGCTCGGCAAGGCGAAGCGCTGCGGAAAGTCCCGCCGGACCGCCGCCGAGGACAATGGCGTCGTAATTCCCATGCTGCAGATCTGACATGGAACAAGTGTATATCGGCATCATGGGAAAATCAAACACGATACTTGTCATAACCGATGAAAATCGATATACTCGCTCCCATCTATGCGTTCCATAAAACAGATACTGTCGTTCTGCGGGTCACCGAATGTCCGGCTCGCTTTCCTTATCGCCGTTCTCGCCTGTACGTTCTTCGGACAGCTCGGCGCCAATCTGATAAAATTCTTCGATGATACGTATCATGTCACCATGGCGCATGACTTCGCCGTGCGCGGGGACATCTTCGGGATACAGGATACGCTCCTTCGCACGCCCTACTTTGAAAAGCCGCCGTTCATGCTCATGCTCTCATCGCTCGGGATAAAACTGTTCGGCGCCACATCGTTCGGCGCACGGTCCTTCATCGCCTTCTACTGCCTTGTATCGGTGATGCTCGGCTATGTGCTGCTGCGCCGTGATGCAGGGGAGCGAACCGCCTTCGCTGCGAGCCTCATCGCGGGGACGACATTCCAGATTCTGCATTTCTCCCGCCGCGTCGGCTTTGACGGCGTACTTGCGGCATCGCTCTATATCGCCTTCCTGCTCTTCTTTTTCGCCGACCGGCATCGGTCATACTATCTCCTCTTCGGTGCGGCTATCGGTATCGCTGTCATGACGAAGGGCGTTTCCGGGATAATACCCCTCGCCGCTGTCGGCATCTATTGCCTTGCGCTCCCCAACGGCCGTGCCCGATTGCGCGACCCGTTCCTGTACAGCTCCATGATCACCTTCCTTGCCGTTGTACTCCCCTGGCATATCGGCATGATATCCCGCCACGGAGAGGTGTTCGTTCGTACGTATTTCTGGGAGCGCCAGCTCGCGTATTTCCTTCCGGGGAAAGGCTCCGGCCACGGGGCCCAGATAATGAGCGCCGATATCAATTTCAGGAAGATCGGCGATACGTATTGGCCGTATCTCCCCTTTCTGCTCTACGCCGTCATCGACACGATAGTGCGTACGGTACGGCGAAAGCACGACGGAGCGTTCTCTCTGCGATGGTATGCCGTCATCTGGATATTCGTGATACTCGGCTTGTATCAGCTTGCGAGCATAAAGCGATATGCCTATGTGCTCCCCATCTATTACGGCATGGCCGTGCTCATTGCCGCAGGAACGACATCATGGCGTTTTGGGAAACAGATAGTGATAGGATTTTCCATCGTCGCTGCCGGCATGGCTGTTGCGGCATTCACACCAAAATGGAAGGATATCGACTGGTCGGGATGGGAGGAACATCGGCCGATCATCACCGAGCTCAATCGCACGAAAACGCCATATGCGCTTTTCCCTTTATTTCAGATATATGTACAGCCGGTAATGATATACGACGGATATGCCTTCCATGCTCCGTATTTTACGAATGTTCGCCCGGGGGACCTCGAGGCATTTTATACGAACGGCGGATCGATAGTCATGCTCGATCGAAGAGCGACGAACAGTCTTCCCTATTCGATACGAAGATCAATGCGCGTCGTATTCGATTCGCCGATAGCATCCATTATCGCACGGGCGCGGTAAAGCGCGTTCGTGCTCTGATCCATGCCCTTATGCGCGGCATGACATCAGCGGTGACGCATGACCAGTGCTATCTGATCGCGAATGGTGCTCCATACGTTCATCTTTGAAACGCTGGGCTTTCTGTCATACCGAAGGTCCATCGGCCATTCGCCGATACGCACGCCGGGCAGATGCGCCAGTTTCAGCAGTATCTCCGTCATGCAGGCGAAGCCCTTTTCGGTTATGAACGCATCGATAGTACCGTATTTGTCGAGCGCTTTTTTCAGCACCGCCGCAGTATATACCCTGAACCCGCATGAATAGTCCCGTACGCCGGGCACGCGGGCGATCATCTGGAACGCAACGCTCATCACATTGCTGAAGAGCTGGCGATGGGGCGGAATACCTGCCGACCTCGAACCCGGCTGATATCGTGAAGCGATGATCACATCATACACTTCCGAACGCAGTTTCCCGCACATCTGCGGAAGCTGCTCCGGCTGATGCGAATTATCCGCGTCCATGACGGCGATGAGATCGTTCTTGCCCGACGTTTTGACCGCATAGGCTATCCCGGTGCGCATGCCCGCGGCAAGCCCCATGTTCTTCCTGTGCTGCACGAGCCTGCACCAAGGGCGGCGGAACGAGCGCACGACATGAGCCGTATCGTCGGAACTGCCGTCATCGATGACGACAACGATCAGATGCGGGATGATCTCCCGCGTACGCTCACAGGCTGCGAGGAGCGGCGGCAGCGCCTTGCCCTCATTGAAGGCCGGCAGGATGAGCAGGAGCTTTTCCGTATCGTTCCTTTTCTTCATGCTGTCAATCTATCATGCAAATAGTACATGTCAATATCCTTGCGAAACGCACTATCTCAGCCGAATCATGAGATACGCTCATAAAACAGGCATGGACACATGTCTACCGAAACCGCCGATTGCGGCCATGCGGGCGTTTCCCCGGCTTCCGGTGCCCTTGACCGCCATATCCGCCGTGAAGGCCGCGCGTTCCGATCCCGCCGTGATCATTCGTTTTGGGCTGTGCATCGTGCGCGGGGCGATCATGCCCGCCCTGAGCGTGCGTACCTGCGGGGGGACGACCATGCCCGGAGCCGGTATGTGTTCTATTACCGGCATGTCCGCCGCGCGGAAAATCCGAACGTCCGCCGCGTCCTCCGCCATTATGGCCCTGTCTTCCCTGCTGATGCCCCGTGCCGTACGACATCCGCTCGGATGCGGGCGGCGGCTCAGCATTGTAATTGAATCCGGGGAGTTCCCGCCGCTCGACGCGCTTGCCGAGACGACGCTCTATCTCACGCACCTCGGCATTGTCCTCGGGTGTTATGAACGTTATCGCATCTCCCTCGCGTGCTGCGCGCCCAGTACGACCGATACGGTGTATATAGTTGACCGCCGTATCCGGGATATCATAATTAACGACATGCGATATCGTATTAATGTCGATGCCGCGCGCGACGATATCGGTGGCGACGAGCATGGCAAGCCGTCCGCTGCGAAATCCGTCCATGGCCTGACGCCGCTGATTCTGCGATTTATTGGAATGGAGCACGCCGGCGGCAAAGCCCGCGCGTTCGAGATTGTCCTTCAATCGATTGGCGCGATGTTTCGTGCGGGTGAATATCAATATGGACCGATGCTCCGTCGTCTTAAGGAGCGATATGAGGAGCGGTGTCTTCAGATGCTGGCGCACCGGATAAAAGCAATGATCGACGGTCTCGGCGGGTTTTTCCGTATCGACCGAGATGCGTTTTGGATGGCGAAGGTAATGATGCACGAGGTCCATGAGCTCTTTCGCGAATGTCGCCGAAAAAAGGAGCGTCTGGCGTTCGCGCGGGAGCGCATCGAGTATGCGTTTGATGTCCGGGAGAAATCCCATATCGAGCATGCGATCGGCCTCATCAAGAACGACGGTCTCCACATGGGTAAGATCGACCTTCATGCGCTGCATATGGTCGAGGAGCCGTCCCGGACAGGCGACGATTATCTCCGTACCGTTGGTAAGTGCGCGACGCTGATCGTCAAAACCGACGCCGCCGTAGACCGATGCAGAACGTATATGCGTGCCGTGCGACAGCCCTTTCACGACCATGCGTATCTGCTCGGCAAGCTCCCGCGTCGGCGTTACGATAAGGACGCGCGGAGAGCGGTGCTCCGCATGGTTGGTGATAAGCCTGTGGAGTATCGGCAGTACGAACGCGGCTGTTTTGCCGGTACCGGTAGCCGCGGTGCCGATGAGGTCATGCCCGTCAAGGCATATCGGTATCGCTTTCTCCTGAATGGGCGTCGGGGTGCTGTAATCCAGTTTCTGAACGGCGTGTAATAAGCGCTCGTCAAGCTTGAAGTCAGTGAATTGCATGGTGTGCCTCGTTGATCTTTTTCCGGCACATATTGTTCTGCGGTTTTCCGCGGTATTTGATACATCCGGTTCGGTACGCGCTGGGACTTTGCAAAGAAGGCCGGATCCGGCAGTAAGATCGATACAAGACGCAACACGTTACGCGTATACTATAGCATCATTCCGGATTAATGCAACACAAGGGAATGCCCGGACCATCGAGAACAGATGGTTGCAACCAGATGCTCGGTGATATACAATCCCCGGTGCGACGCATCCCAAACAAGGACATCATTATGATCGGATTCACCGACATCAAGACCGAAGCGATCGACAATGTGTTTTCGCTGATCGGCAGGGAATGGATGCTCATCACGGCAGGCACGATAGCATCGTACAACACAATGACGGCAAGCTGGGGCGGATTGGGCGTGCTCTGGAACAGGAACATCGCCTGGTGCGTGGTACGCCCGGGGCGGCACACATACGGTTTCCTTGAGCGGGCCGGATCATTCACGCTCTCGTTCTTCGAGGAACAATACCGGGAAGCGCTCAATGTCTGCGGCGCCAAGTCCGGCCGTGATATCGACAAGGCAAAAGTCACTGGATTGACCGCGGTGGGAACGACTGCCGGCGTGGCGTTCTCGCAGGCGCGGCTTATCATCGACTGCAGGAAGATATATTTCCAGGACATCGACCCGCGGAATTTCATCGATGCATCGATCGATAAGAATTATCCGAAGAAGGATTATCACCGCATGTATATCGGGGAGATAATGTCCTGCGGTACACGATAAGCGGGATACGTCCCGATCAACAGGGACTACGGCACTTATCTTTTCTGTCCGATCAGCGTGAGGTCGAGCCGCTCCTCCAGTGCAATGACACGTATACCGCAATGATCGGCTATCTGCTCGAGCAACGACATGCTGAATATGTGATGATGAAGGCACCGGTTCTCGAAATTGTTCATTGACCGCCTTCGGAAATCATCCGGGGACCCTGCCGATCTGTCCTTGCGGTAATCGTGAAGGCGCACGATCTCTTCCAGGTGGGTCAGGTCATGCTCATCAATATCCGCGTTGTGATCATTGAGCACATGCTCCATGGTCGTGTCCGGACGCTTGCGGTCGAAATAGTATCGCTTGTTCGGCACCGCTATCAGGATCGCGCCGCCCGATTTCAGCACACGAAGCCATTCGACCACAGCCTTGATCGTATTACCGACATGTTCAAGACAATTCGATGATATAATGAAATCATAGCTCCCTGACGGGATCGTGTTCAGATCAACGGCGTCGAGAATGTACTGATGACCGACCCTATCCCCGTAGCTGAAATTCTCCCCCTCATGCAGCTTCCCTTCCCACATCGTTCGCGATGAAAAATTACATCCATCAACAGCGGCAGCGATCGGGTAGATCGGGTAATATTCATTGAACAGACCGCTTGGGCCGCCGATCTCCAAGCCCCTCATACCGTCGAACAACTCTTTCACGTGCGGGAACAACGGAGAGCTACGTGGTTTTTTTCGCGCAATTATCTGCCACCAATTGCTCGATGAACGCAGGATAACGGACGCCTCAGTTGGTCTTCCCATGTACATTCTACCTTTTCCGTTCAATGCATGGACCGCAGCTCAGAGATCCGCACATCATCGACATATAAAACCGTCTTGCGGTCATGCAGATTCGCACTGATGCCGATCTCAAGGCTGTTCATTATCGTATCGGCGAGCGGGAGCGTTCTGCCGACAGCGTCTACGGTCTTTCTGCCGTCCTGCCATAGCTCGATGATGCCATCGGCCTTCTCGGAAAACAACAGATGCAGTTCGATGTGGAACCAGCGCTTGCGCGGTACGGTGACCGAGCTGTCTTTCGGGCGGTATTTCGGCTTCTCGGCCCACTTGAGCTCGATATATGCCACGCCCCTGTCGTCGATGGCTATGCGCGGGCCGGGAGACTGTGCTATCCAGGAACTTTCGATATCGACTATCGTGAACGGCATCCCCTCGTCGATATAGTACCACGCAGAATACCAGCAATGGTCGCCTTTTCGGAAGTGAATGAACTCGGTACTCACCGACGTTTTGGCGCAGACCATCCCGAAACCCGCCGGCACGCTCATGCATTTCAGCGACCGCGTCCCTCCGTGGACGATGTTCGTCTCAAGCGTTATCGCATTGTCAAGGAAGCCGCTTTCACCTTTCAGGATTCGTGCACGCAACGCGACATATTCCTTGACCGTCGGCGTTCTCGGCGACTGCAGCGTGAATTCGGTAAAGCGGCATTTCTCACCGATAAGCCCCCGAATGTCGTTCACGCCCTCAAGATCAGCAGCGAATGAACGTGACATCTCCCATTCCCTTCCGTCCGCAGCGCGAAACACCTTTCCGCCGCGTTCGATATAGTTCTTGCGGTAGAAATCGGGGTCATAGAGGCGATCGAACAATTGCCAGTGCCCGTTCTCCCGTCTGTACGCGTTGCCATTGCTGATGATGAATTCTTTGCCGTCTATGACCTGTATCTCATCGGCGAACACGGCCGCTGCCATGATGAGGAGCGTGCAGATGTACAATGCCCTATTTATCAACAATGGTGTTCCCCTCGATCTCGATATCCCTCGTCGTCTCATCATCCGTGAACACGCCCGGTCTCGGCGCGTGCGACGTACGCACCCAGGTATTGTTGATGATCTTCACATCGCCCGCATGGGAAACGCCGACAGCGCCGCGATATTTCTGCATTTCGATCCGCGGCACCGTATTGCGTATCACATTCTCCCGGATAACGACATTCCCCGCCGAACAGACATAGGCGATGACGCCGGGGTTATTGATGAATTCGTTCTTCTCCACAAGGATGGTGTTCAGTATCGGGTAGAGCGTCTTCTCTACCGACGGATCGCTCTTCAGATACACGCTCATGTAGATGACAGGCTGTTTCTCGTTCACATAGGCGCCGATGGGGTTCACGTTCTCGAACTTATTGTTGCGTATGACGATGTTCGATGCGCCGTAGCCCTCGCTCCACACATTGAACGTGTATCCGGTCTCTATCTTAATCGCCCCCATCTCATTATGGAAGAACCGGTTATGCTCTATGGTCACATCGTTCGCCAGGATGAGGAGGCCGCGGGCTTTATTGTCGTGAAAATAGGAATTGCGTATGATGATGTTCCGCGAACCGTAGCGTTTATTGAACAGGATGAAACCGGTCCCTTTCTGCTCAGGCAGCGCATCCTCGAACGTGAGGTCGTACACTCCGTTGCGCCCTCCGGCGCCCTTCTTTTCGGCAAGTTTCGTGATATGTCCTGTCGGCGAATAGTCGTCATTGCGCAGTTCTACCGTATCACCGACACGGAGCGATCCGGGATCGTAATTCTTGGTCTTTAGCGTTCTCTCGCCGGTCTTGAACGCGAACCCCGTGGTATCATGCACATTGAGGCAGTCGTCGCCGCCGAGCGAGAATTCGCATCCATCCATTTTGAAAAAACCCTGCGATTGTGAAATGTGATGATGGTCTGCTGAACACGTGAGCGGACGCTTCGTCCCCGGACGGCGAATGATATGCGTGTTGAGGAATTGCCAATGATGCTGCTCGCCGAACGAATGATATGCATGGCTCGGGCATGAGTACACGGTCACATTCGACAATGTCAGATGCGTATTATTCCCCATCGAGATACCGACCATATCATAGACATAATGGCGGATACGGAATAGGACGCCCGGTTTTACAAATGCTGTCATTTTGTATTTCTGATCGGATGATACTCCGTAGAGGCGTATCGAATTATCGGAGAGCCATTCGTATTTTGCCGGGGGCGTGTCGGCGCGTCCCTTATAGAATTCAAATCCGATAGTAAAGCCGTTCTCATAGCCAACCGACATCGTCGCTGGATCGAGCGCCTCCAGGATGCCTATGCGCATGTCGCGCCGCGGGAAACGGGTATGATCGACGAACTCAAGATCGATGGATGGGGCGTTGAGATCGACCGCGGTCGCTTTGACGATACTTCCGACAGGGTCCTTCTCCCAATCCCAGTCGATGAAAAAATTCCGGAACAATACGCGCTCGCATGTATGTATCTCCACAAGCGTGCCGCGTTCCTTGCGCCAGATGAATTCCGACCCCTGCGCGTCGAATTCGAAATTGGTCAGACCCTCGAAGCGTATCGGGTTGTTATCGGTAAATCGATATACGCCCCTGGGCACGATAAGCCTGCCGATGCGATTGGAGGCGCAGAACGCGATCGCGTCCGCGAACTGCCTGCGGTTATCGCTCAATGCCGGCGATGCCCCGAAATCGGCGACCGATACGGTCTTCTCCGCTCGTGCGGGCATATCGATAGTGAAGTCCGCGGACCCTGTCGCTGTCGACAGCGGTTTCGTATAGGAACTTCCGGCTGTTATGCCGGTGAACGTTTCGCCGGTCCCTTCGGTGATCACGATGTCGTCGATAAGACACAGCACCTTGTTCCTGGTGTGTATCTGAAGCGCGTAGGTATTATTGTCCTTTGTCCTGAATTTCATCTTCAGCTTCTTCACAATGCCGATATCGGTAAAATTGAGTCGCTCGGCATCGAGTTTTTCGTTGGGTGTATCGAGCGGGCGTATGAGCGCGTGGACGAATGCATCCTTCTCCGCCTCGAGTATCCTGCAGGTGAACGATATCACGTATTCAGTATCTGCTTTCAGGAGGCCCTGCGCGGTCGCGAATCCCGGGTTCCACACCGACGTGCTTTTGCGGGTATCGATGCGAAGCGAGGCCGAACCTGATAGCGCGCCATCGGCGATTATCGAAGCATAGGAATCATTGAGGAACGTGAAGGTATCATCCTTGCCTTTCTCAAAACCGATCGTTACCGATCCCACGAGGCTCGCGACCGCCAGTGTACTTATCGCCATGATATTTTTCCACATGAGTATGACTCCATAGGCTGCTGACATCAGTGTAGATGCCCGTCGGCGCTTTGTCAATGCACAAAATATACCCGGCGATGGATAAAATTGCACGCCATGACACTGAGAACCGATCGCAATTGACTTTTCACCTTCAATCATATAGTATATCACGCGCTATGAATTCGAGGAGAAAATCGTGAACATGAAAACATCATTGAAAGAAGGCACCGATTACAAGATAAAGGACTTGACCCTCGCCGAATGGGGGCATAAAGAGATAGAAATGGCCGAGAAGGAAATGCCCGGCCTCATGTCGGTGCGCGCGAAGTACGGCAGGGAAAAACCGCTTTCCGGCGTACGCATCACGGGCTCCCTCCATATGACGATACAAACGGCCGTGCTCATCGACACGCTTGTCGAACTCGGCGCGAACGTGCGCTGGGCAAGCTGCAATATCTTCTCGACGCAGGACCATGCCGCGGCCGCACTTGTTGAGAAAGGAAGGAAGATATTCGCGTGGAAGGGTGAAACGCTCAAAGAATACTGGGAGCTCACCTACAACGCGCTTACATTCGAGAACAACCTCGGGCCGGAACTTATCGTGGACGACGGCGGTGATGCAACGCTCATGATACATCTCGGCTTCAAGATCGAGAAAGACCCGAAGCTCCTCGACAAGAAGCTTGAGAGCGAGGAAGAGGAAGCCCTCTATGCCGTGCTCAAGCGCGTTTTCAAGGAAGACCCGAAGCATTGGCATACGGTCGTCAAATCATGGCGCGGCGTTTCCGAAGAGACGACTACCGGCGTCCATCGGCTCTATCAGATGCATGAGAAGGGCGAGCTTCTTGTCCCGTCGATCAATGTGAACGATTCGGTCACAAAATCGAAATTCGATAATCTCTACGGCTGCCGCGAATCGCTCTGTGACGGCATAAAACGAGCTACCGATGTGATGGTGGCCGGCAAGGTGGCCTTCGTCGCCGGTTTCGGCGATGTGGGCAAAGGGAGCGCCCAGTCGCTCCGCGCGTTCGGCGCCCGCGTCATCGTATCCGAGATCGATCCGATATGCGCACTGCAGGCGGCGATGGCGGGCTACGAAGTAAAAACGCTCGAAGACGTCGTCAAGGAAGCGGACATCTTCGTAACGACGACCGGCAACGCGGACATCATCACGCTCGAACACATGAAACTGATGAAGGACGAAGCGATCGTCTGCAATATCGGGCATTTCGATAATGAGATACAGGTTTCAAAGCTCATGAACGAAAAAGGCGTCAAGCGCGTTACGATAAAGCCGCAGGTCGATAAATTCTATTTCCCCGACGGGCACTGCATCATACTCCTCGCCGAAGGGCGCCTTGTCAATCTCGGCTGTGCGACGGGTCACCCCTCGTTCGTCATGTCCAATTCGTTCACCAACCAGACGCTCGCGCAGCTCGATCTCTGGAAGAATAAGGACACGTACAAACCGGGTGTCTATCGCCTCTCGAAAAGGCTCGACGAGGAAGTTGCGCGGCTGCATTTGGAAAAGCTCGGCGTCAAGCTCACGCGGCTTACGCAGAAACAGGCGGACTACATCGGCGTGCCGGTCGACGGCCCGTATAAGCCGGACCATTACCGGTATTGATCGCGTGAGGGTTTTCGAGCTCATACCGCTCAAGAGCGGTTTTTTTCTCAGGCTCTTCTGTGCGGTGCTCCTCTTCGATCTCGTTCTCAATCGTCTGGTGTCGGCGCTCCTCTATGTCCCCGTCGTCAGCGAATTGGTCGGAGCGGTTTCCTATCTCGCCGGCAGCATTTTCGTATTCCTCCTTGCCTTCGATATACTTTCCTCGCAGCGCAAGACCAAAACCGATATTGTCAGGGGTATTTCGCTCGCCGGATTCCTTATCGCCGTATTCGTCTTCGCATCCGTGCGAGCGTACCCGCCCGTCATCCCCTTCGTGATACGCGCGCTGGCCGTGTGCTACCTCGTATTCGTGGCAGCAAGCGTCTACACCGCTTTCCGGCGAACGCATGATGAAACGTATCGTGCGCTCATCATCATGGCAGGTGCATCCGCCGTCTCCGCCGCTATCCATACCCTCGTCATGATGAGCGGTGCTCACGGCTCCCTTTTCGCCGTATCGCGCTATTTCTCGCATGCATCAGCGTATTTCTATACCGCGGCCATTATCTATTTTTCAGCGCGCATCGTTCTTGAGGTACGGGGGAACGGGCTCAACACCGCGCCCCTCGCCATTGCCGTGTTCATCACCGCATCACTTGCCGCAGCATCGATAGCGAGTTCGTACGGGAAAGCCGTGGCGGACCGTATCGCGTACGCCATCGGCATCGGAAAGGTATTCCCTGCACCGGTAACGGGAACCATTGTCATTATCCTGTCGGTCGCTGTTCTCTATGTGCTGTTCGATCGTAAGAAAAAGACCCCTTGGATGCAGACTGCTCTTGCGGCGGCGCTGTTCCTCGCCGCGGGGGCATCGTTCGAGCCGCTTACCGGCCGTCTCGCCGCTATTGCGGCATTTGCGCTCTTTATCCCTGAAATAGAGCATAATAGCCGAACATGAGCCGAGTTGCCGTCGTTTTACCGCTTGACTTGCCCCCCGGTTCTGATAGAATTTGCCATCGGGGAATGGCCGCCGGCCGCGCCCGAAGGCACTTGTACCAATGACAGCATCGATCACCATAGATGAGACATCACAGTTCACGGCCGTATGCGGATGTCACGACACGCACATCAAGCGCATCGAGGCGCTCTGCGGGCTTGAGATATTCGCCAAGGGCACCACGCTTACGCTTCGCGGGGAGACCGGGAGCGTTCATTCCGCACGCGGCATACTCGAAGAACTGCTCGCCCTCACCCGGAGCGATGTCCTTCTCGATGAATACAAGGTGGAGCAGCTGATACAGCGTAAGCTCGAAGACCCCGCCTACCCCGGCGGAAAGACCTTGTCAAAGAAGATAAAGATCCCCAGGAACGGCCGCCATATCGTACCGAAGAACCCCGCGCAGGCCGAATATATCGAAAAGATGGAAACGCACGATATCACGTTCACTGCAGGTCCGGCCGGTACCGGGAAAAGTTATCTCGCGGTGGCGCTCGGCGTGTTCTATCTCGTCACAGAACGCTATGAGCGCCTCATACTCACGCGGCCGGTGGTAGAAGCGGGGGAAAGTCTCGGCTTCCTCCCGGGCGATTTCGAAGCGAAAATATCCCCCTACATGCGCCCGCTCTACGACGCGCTCAATCACATGCTGCCGTACGAGGCGATAAAACGCTACGACGAGGAGGACCGCATCGAGGTGGCCCCGCTCGCATACATGCGCGGGAGAACGCTCTCCAACGCATTCATCATCCTCGATGAAGCGCAGAACACCACGGTTGCACAGATGAAGATGTTCTTAAGCAGGCTCGGCGAGAATTCGAAAATGGTCATCACCGGCGACATCACGCAGATCGATCTGCCGAAGAACACGCAGTCGGGGCTCGTGCATGCGCTCTCCATCCTTGCCGGCATCAGCGGCATCGCCCTGCAGGAATTCGACCGCCGCGATGTGGTCCGACACCCATTGGTGCGCGACGTGCTCGCTGCATACGAATCGGGGAAAGCATAGATGGCGAAGAACGGCCGCACGACACACCGCCGCTTCGACCCGATACGGTACTATAAATACGCGCTTGTGATCGTGCTCTTCCTCGCCACGCTCATCTTGCTCGCACGCGGATATGCCGGCGCGCGGGCCAATTTCAAGCCGGGCGATACCGCCCCGGAGAACATCGTCGCGTCGAAGACCATACGCTTCGAGAACAGGCGCGAGACCGAAAAGCGCCGCGAGCTCATCATCAATAATTTCCGGCCCGTGTTCGAAGTACGCGCGCACATCGTGAAGGCGTCCATGAGCAATGTCCGGGCTGTCTTCACCGCGCTCGAAAAAGCGGAAAAGAGCGAGCAGTCCCTCGCGGAATCCTATCGCACCTTTCTGACGGATACGCAGATACGCATCGGGTTCGAGGCGTTCAAGAACCTCATTCTCTACTCGAAGGCGAGCCGGTATGAAGAAAAGACGATCGCGATACTCGCGCGGCTGTATGACCGCGGCGTCATCGCGCGTGCGAACCTGGCCGATGCGACGATACTCAAGATGCGCAACGGCATCACCCTGTACCGGAACACGGACAAGGAGATATCAACGACGACGGTCGATGTCGATGCCATCAATTTCCTTGAGGACACCGTCCGCGATATGCGCGCCATCGTGCTCTCCCAGTTCGATTTCCTCCCGAGCGACAAGATCGCCGCGCTCGCCGAGCTGTCCTCCTCCCTGTTGAGGCCCACCATCATCTACGATGACGTTCTTACGGAGCGTAAGCTCACGGAACTGCTCGAGAAGACGAAGCCGGTCATGGACGTCTATAAACGCGGCTATGTCATCGTGGCCAAGGGTGATGTCATCACTGAGGAGAAGATAGCGCTCCTCTCGGCGCTCGCCAAGGACCTTGCCTATTACAATCTGCGTCTTATCGTTCTCGATTCCGCGTTCCTCGCCATTTTCGTCATCCTCGCGGTGCTCTATCTCACCCGCTACGTATCCTCGATACTTACCGATGTGAAGGAATTCACGCTCCTTGCAGTGGAATATCTGGTCATCGCGATCAGTGCGCATCTTATGCATTATCAGTTCGTGCCGACGCTCGTATCGAGGGAAGCGGTCTCCGTGCCGATGTATCTCATCGCCTGGGTGCCGCTTTTCAGCGTCATGAACGTGCTCATACTCGGCAAGCGCCCGGCGTTCTTCATGGCGTTCATCGGTTCATTCCTCGCGGTGGCCGTCACCTACGGAACGGTCTTCGATCTGTTCATCCTCCTCTGCGCTTCGGTCGCGGCGATACTCATAACGGAGAACCTCACCAAACGCAACGAGATACTCACCGGCGGGCTCGCCGTCGGTCTCATCCTTGCGGCAGGATGCGTCATCGACGGTCTTCGCAACGAGGTCACGCTTGCGGTGACAGCGGCGGAAGCGGTGATCGCTGTCATCATCGGCATTGCGCAGGGCATCATCGCGGCAGGGCTCCTCTCGGGGCTTGAGCATATGCTCGGCACGGCCACCGTGTTCCGCCTCCTCGAGCTCTCCGATCTGAACGCGCCGCTCCTTCGGCAGCTCCAGATCACCGCGCCCGGGACCTACCATCATTCGTTCACCTTAAGCAGCATGGTCGAGGCCGCCTGTGAACGCATACACGCGAATTCGCTCCTCGCGCGCGTGGGGGCGTATTATCATGACATCGGCAAGATGGAGAACCCGGTCTACTTCATCGAGAACGTGACGCCGCGGGAGAACCGGCACCGGAACATCAAGCCCTCGCTCTCGGCGACGATAATAAAATCGCATGTGCGCATCGGCGTGGAGCTCGCGAAGGCGAACGACCTGCCGGAGAAGATAATCGATTTCATAAAGGAGCATCACGGCACATCGCTCATAAAATATTTCTATAATCAGGCGCTCAAGCACGGCGGGACCATCGACAAGGACTTCTATCAATATGCGGGTCCAAAACCGCAGACACGCGAATCGGCGGTGCTCATGATAGCCGATTCGGTGGAAGCCGCCTCGCGGACGATACCCAACCCCACCGGCGAGAAGATATTGGAACTCGTGCGCGCCATCATCAATGACAAGATACGGGATAAGGAACTCGACGAAAGCGGGCTTACGCTCAAGGACCTCGCTCATATCGAGGATACGTTCGTGAACGAGATAATGTCGTCCCTGCACGGACGCATCGTATATCCGAATGCAGAAGAGATCGCACGCCGGGAAGAAGAGAACGCCCCGGTGCCGCGAAGTCCAAGCACAACGGTCCCGTAAAACGATCTACGAATGATCACGTTCGGAACAAGGGATCATGCGCAGCGGGTTGCAACCCGCTGTTCTCGATGGCAGAATGCCTATTCATGTCAATCGATGATGCGTGCTATCATCTTCTCTTTACGCAGGAACCGCGTGATCTTCCGCGGGTGCGCGTCCGGCGAGACGATGCGGGCATGACGCTCGGCGATACGCTCAAGATGCAGCCCCTCTTTTTTCGCGCTCACCGCAAGCTCGGCGAGCCGTGTGGGGCTGTCCGCCTCAAGAAGCACCGCATGCATATGCACCGTTATCTCCGGGGAACGATCGTACCATCGCCTGAGCGAGAGTTCGACGTTCCTGGAAAGCGGTTTCCCTGCGGCATGCGCGTTCTTCAAGAGCTCGAGGAAATGACCGAGCGGATCGCTCTCGCCGGCGAGAAGGTGCTTGCCCTTCAGAACGCTTTCCTCGGTGAATACGAAGGTGTGCACCTGCGCACGCTCGGTACGCACCGCGAACGACATGAGCAGATACATGAACTCGCTGTCGAAAGCCGCGGGCATCATCACCACCGCTTCGAAGCTGTTGCTGACAAGGCATTTCCCGCCTGATGATATCTCATGGGTACGTACGGAATCGATATGGGCGCCGGATACCCCGCCCGCCTCGCATTCACCGAGTACGAAGAGCGTGCGTACGATGCGCAGGACCTCGGGCGCCGAATAGCGGGGTACGCGCCGGTTGAGCTCGGCAGCAAGTGTCGCGAGCGTCATCGGCTCGGCGCTGATAATGGCCTTCACATCGGCAAGCTCGGGCATTTTTTCCCGGTAGAGCGAGCGTACCCGTTCCATCTTCCATTCGGGGCGCTCCGTCCGCCAATTCGCATACTCAGCGGAGATGATAAGATCGCCGTCGCCGTTCTCTTTTGCGAGAAAAAGCGATGCAGCCATGCCCGCGATCTCGGCGACCGATATGCCGGGGGTCACGAGCGACATGCCGTTCTTCTCGATGATCGAGAGATCATACGCGCCGTTCTTGAGCTTGCGTATGCGATGCGATTCGAGGGCGTAGAGAAAGGACTCGATATCGTTCACGAGACCGTAATGGTTGTATTCGAATTCAAGGCGCGATGCGTCGCGTTTATTGCGCCGTTCGATATCGGCACGCACCGACGGGGAGAGCACGGCCGCAAGCATGACCGGGTCATTGACGAGATAGAGCGAGAGTATGCGCGCATGAGCGAGTTCGGCTATCATGGGCAGCGTGAATATCGAGTCCGCAAAACGGCAGGTGAGCGATCCGCCGGCCTCATACAGCGTTCGCACGGCGCGCTCGTGCTTTTTCAGCGCCACCTTGTCGTATTCGCCCGTGCCGGGACTCGCATCGGTCACATCGCGGAGCACCGCGGCATGCACGATGCCTTTGAGCGGCGGGAACAGGAATACCTTGTCTTCGACCTGATTGAGCCGCCCCCGTTTACGCCTGAGATAGACAAAACCGAGTTCGGCGAGACATTGAATATCGTGAAAGGCGTCGACCTCGCGCTTAACGGCTTCATGCAGTTTGGAAACGAGGGACCCGGCATCGACCTCGGCGTGTTCGAACGAAAGGAGCACGATGATGCGCCGCTGACGCTCCGAAAGGGCCGCTATCTGCGTGAGCACAATGGCGGGGTCGGAGAAGCGCTTCGCCAATTCCTTGAAATTGCCGAACGGCGCATGCCATGCAGAGAATATCTTCCTGAGCGATGCGGAGGGGAGCTTCCTGAGCTCAAGAGCGGCATCGGTCATCGGCGCGTCCTTTGTATCATCGCTGAACCGTCGGCACGCAGTATCCCCATGCCGGCCATGAACGCGAGCATGGCGAGTGATAACGATGTTACCGCCGGGATAATGGCACGTCGGTCAAAGATCGCATCGATATGTTCCGCCGCGCGCTGCGAGCGCCGGACTATGGAATCGCTCAGCATATACACGCCTGCGGCGAAAAACGCGCATGAAACAAGGAGCAGTATTTTTGTCGGGAGCCTTCTCATGAGGCGTAGAGTATATGGGATATACCGTTAAAAATCAATCCGCATGCCGAATGTCGCGAGAAAAGGGAAATCAAGGATCTCGCGCTGTTCGAGCGATTTTGACGCGCTTATGCGGAACGAATAATCGAGCACATTGCGCATCGCATAAACATTGACGAAGGAAATGTACGTTGCGCTCGTCGTCTCCACATTGAAGAGATCGATGAGCGTGAAAAGAGATATCGGTATGGTAAGCTTGATATCGAGATTGTGCACGAGCGGCGACACCATGCTGTTGTACGCGCCGTAGATGACTGAATAGTTCGTGTACCCGGGTCCCGTGTTCGTGAGCACCCCGATGCCGGGCGTATAGGGTTTGCCGCTGGTGAGCCGGAAATCGAACGATAATTTCACGCCGTTGAGCCAGTTGAGATACGGCGTCGCATCGTTCGCACGATAGGTGAGCTCGAGAATGGCGGCTACCGTATGTTCTCGAAGATACGGCGGGATGAAACATACATTGCTCGGCTGCAGCGGCACCGCAAGTCCGCGAATGCTCTCAAGCCCATGCACATAGGTGTACGACACCCACCCGTTCACCCAGCCGTTCTTCTCCTCTTTTTTCTGGAAGTATGCGTCGGCGCCGTAGACGGTACGATCCCCGCTGTTGCGGTAACGGTTCGATTGATCGCGCTCGACGACATCGGTGTACCGCTTATGGAACGCCTCCGCCTTGGCGGCATATTGCGCATTGCCGAATTCGATGCCCCCTATCGCATGCACGGCCTTCTGGCTGTAGAGCGCGGGATTGCCCGTATTGGTATTGATGTAATTCCAGTTGAGCGGGAACATCGAATAGGCCCCGCCGCGGGCGAAAAGCGACACGTCCTTCGTCATTTCCCATTTGATGCCGCCGCGCGGGTTTATCTGATACTCCGGCGTATAGAAGAAATACTCCCCCCGCACGCCTGCCTGAAAAATAAGCGACGGGACAATGGACCAGTCGTCCATGACATAGGCGCCGGCATAGTGGGCAACGATATCCGGATAGCCGCGGCTGTAATTGCTGTACGGTATATATTTCCCGCTCGCATTCGTCGCATAATAATCGTTGCGATACCACGCGCTCGCAACGAGGGGCACATAGATGCCGCCGAAGGCTATCTTATGCCCCGTAAGCGAATTGATATAACAGTTCGCACCCGCCTCATAGAACATCTCATTGTCCGTATTGCTGAACGTCGACGAAAGGCCGTCGCTCGTACGCCATGCGGTGGATGCACGCGGCATGACGGCGCCGAACACCTCCGCATAATCGTTCTCGCCGAAACGGTGTTCGTAGCGCAGCTCCACGATGCCGTTCAAGACCGCGTAATGATCGATGCCCGCCGCACCGGGAGGCAGGGACGATGTCACCAGCCCGTCAAAGGTTATCGCCATGTTCCAATCCATCCCCTCCGATGAGCCGTAGAGGCTCAGCGCCAGGATGTCCTCTTCGGTAATGAACCAGGAAAGCTTGCACAGCCCGTCGAGGAGATACGGGAACTGCGTGTTCTCGCGCCATTCTTCCTTTATGAATATCGGCGCCACGAAGTCGTAGTACGTGCGGCGTATGTCAAAAAATACCGTGAGATTGCTGTTTATCGGCCCTTCTAACTTCGCCTCGAACGCGGCGATGCCGAGATCGATGAACCCCGTCCATTTCGAACGGTCGCCGGTGACCGTTCTCACATCGAGTATGCCCGACAATCCCTGTCCGAACGAAGCGGGGTACCCCGCCGTGTAGAGATCGACGCGATCGATGACAGAGGGGTTGAACATCGATATGCGGCCCGCGAAACGCTGCGGCACGGGGATATAAATACCGTCCATCATCGAGAACCATTCGCTCTGGTCGCCGCCCTGTATGAACATGCGGCTGTCGAAGGTGCCGCCCGACGATGCAACGCCGGGGAGGGACTGGAGCGCGCTTGCGGCATCGTTCATCGCTATCTGCGTGGTGCGGAACATCGCGTCCTTTTTCATCGACGACTGGCCGGTCACCGTCCCCTGATTGCGTTTCCCGGTAACGATTATCTCCGCGGCGGCATTGGTGACCGCGGCGGTGAGCGCTATCGCCATACTGACATTCGTTCTTCCTATCGCGACCATTCGCTCTTCACGCCCGTATCCTGACAGGAACGCTATCACCGTATACGTCCCGTTGGTGAGCGTTGCCATCACCGCCTTGCCCTTTTCATCGGTGAACATCTCCCGTCCCGTCTCAAGCACGGTCACCGATACGTCGGCAAGCGGCATTCGGCCCTCGGTGACAATGACGGCGAGGTCCGATGCGGAAAGACAGATCGGGAGAAGTATGATGAATATTCTTTTCATTGCTTCACGTTTATTGTTCGCTCACTATCGCATCGACCAATGTCCGGTCCGATTGTATTGCAGCCGGGAGCAAACGTCAAGCGAAATGCCCTCTGAAACGCATTTATCCATATATTTCGCGGCTTTGTCTATAGTAAAATCCCTGAGGAATGCTATAATTCATTCACAATAACTCAAGGAGCACATGATGTATTTTACCGGATTCGCCGACGAGGCTGGCAAGACCATCGACGTTCAGATCAAGGCGACGAAAGAGCTCGGCTGGACGAACATCGAATCCCGCGCCATTGAAGGCATTAATATGACCGATATTACCGACGCGAAATTCGATGAGGTCGCCGGCAAGCTCAAGGACGCCGGGGTCACTATCAACTGTTTCGGGAGCGCCGTGGCGAATTGGGCGAAGTATCCCGACAGGGAAGAGGATTTTCAGAAAAGCATCGAGGAGCTCACGCGTGCGCTGCCGCGCATGAAGCGCCTGGGCACGAAGTACATACGCGCCATGAGCTTCAAGATGGCCCTCGATAATTACCCGCCGACACCCGAGATAGAAAAGGAAATATTCCGCAAGGTGACGCATCTGTCGAAGATGTGCGAGGACGCGGGCGTCATGTATCTCCATGAGAACTGCATGAATTACGGCGGGCTTTCACAGGCGCATACGCTGAAGCTCATCGAGAACATCAAGTCAAAAGCGTTCAAGCTCGTATTCGACACGGGCAATCCCGTCGCCGCATACGACAGGCAGGCCGGTCTTGCCGATAAACGGCAGAGCGCATGGGAATTCTACTCCGCCGTACGCGACCACATCGAATATGTGCATATCAAGGACGGTGTGTTCAAGGATATGCCGGCGAACGGCTTCTACGCGAACGTCGACTGGAAATACCCCGGCGAGGGCGAGGGCGATGTCATTCGCATCATCGATGACATGGTGAAGCGCGGCTATGACGGCGGATTTTCCATTGAACCGCATATGGCGCTCGTATTCCATGACACATCGATACAGTCGCCGGAAGCGGAGATGTACCGCATCTATGTGGAGTACGGCAAGCGCTTCATGACGATAGTCGAGAACGCGAAGAAAAAAGCGGGGAAATAGAACAGGACATCTACGGCAGAGAACAAGGGCTCATGAGCCCTTGTTCTTATAGCACCTTATTCAGCGCTGCCCTAAGCTGATCTTCCGTGCGCAGGCCCACCATCGTCTCGACCGGTTTTCCGTTCCTGAATATGATGAGCGTCGGTATTCCCGTAATGCCGTACGATGACGGGATCTTATTGTCATCATCGACATTGAACTTGATGAATTTCACTTTCCCTTTATAGGCATCGTCCTGAGAGAGCTTCTCTATCACCGGTGCCTGCATGCGGCAGGGACCGCACCATGGCGCCCAGAAATCGACGAGGACAGGCGCGGTGCTCTTCAGCACGTCGGCATCGAACGCCGCCGCACTGACCGGCATGACACCGCCGCTGACAACGGCATCCTTTTTTCCGCAGCCGAGCGCAAGAACGATCAGAGCCGCGAGCACACAATTTCGCACGAACATGAAGGCCTCCTGTCGTGTATCGATCAGATCATAGCATCGAGGATCTGTATGAGCTGTGCTTCGGTACGCAGACCGACAAGTCGTTCCGCCGGCTGGCCGCCTTTGAAGATGATCATCGTCGGTATGCCCGTTATGCCGAGCTTGACGGCAGTATCCTGATTCTCATCGGTATTGAGCTTGAGAAAGGTTATTTTCCCCTGATACCGGGGGACAAGTTTCTCGAGTATCGGCGTCTGCATGCGGCAGGGACCGCACCACGGTGCCCAGAAATCGACGAGGATAGGCACGCTGCTCTTGAGCACGTCGGCTTCAAATCCTGCATCCGATGTTTCTGCGATAGTACCCATGTCAATTCTCCTCGTACGAGATCCGCTCGGCGTTAATGTAAGAAAAATCCCTGTTCCGGCAACTGTCAATAATCCGCGGCCTCGTCCGCTTCAAGATCGGGGGCAATGTTGTCAAAGCCGGAGTCAAAGAATTCGGAGATCTCCTTTGTCGAGGCTTCCATCATCGGCTTGTCCTTATCCTCGCCTTCTATCTCGAGCACGACCTTGGCGCCGAACACCGCCCCCAGGGTGAGAACGTTCAATATGCTCTTCACGTCGACACGCATGCCGTTGTGCACCATGAATATCCCGATGTCGCCGTATTTCGAACGGTTGGCGATATTGCAGAGCATGCCCGCCGGGCGCGTATGGAGCCCGTTCCTGTTCTTAACCTCGAGTACCGTCGTAAGCGTCATAAAACTTCCGTTCCTTATTTCAATCGGTCCCACGGATCAAAAACCCGTATCGTCCTCTTCTCCCTCGAAGAGGCGCATAACGCGTTTATTGAATTCCTTTGCGGAGTGATACCCAAGCAGCTTCAACCGCTCGTTCTTCGCCGCGGTCTCGATAAGGATATGGATATTGCGTCCCGGGCGCACCGGTATGCAGAGCGATGGTATCTCGACGCCGAGAATGCTCTCGGTGTGGTCCTCAAGCCCGGTCCTGTCATATTCCTTGTCCTCTTTCCAGTCCTCAAGTATAACGATGAGCTCAAGCCGCTTCTTGTTGCGTATCGCCGACATGCCGGACAGACGCGCGATATTGATGATGCCGATGCCGCGCACTTCCATATTGTATTTGAGCACGCGATTGCTCGAACCGATGACCATGCTCCCGCGCAGCGCACGGAAATCGACGCTGTCATCGGCGATGAGGCGGTGCCCGCGCTGTATGAGCTCAAGCGCCGCTTCGCTCTTCCCCACGCCGCTCTTCCCCTTTATGAGAACGCCGACACCGAACACTTCCACGAACACGCCGTGCAGCGTCGTGTGCGGGGCGAATTCCTCTTCGAGGATAGTGGTAAGCCGTTCAATGAGGTCGCCGGTGGAGTGCTCGGTGACGAATACCGGTATCGAATGCCCGCGGGCGCGGTCGGTGAACGCGGGCGGCGGCTCCTGATTGTTCGTGAACACGCACAGCGGTATCTTATAGGAGAACATCTCATCGATGGTGCGGTAATCGTCCGCGGCAATGAGCTTCGCGAGATACCCTATCTCTCCCCTGCCGAATATCTGTATACGGTCATAGCCGAAATTATCGAAGTAGCCGAACAGGTTCATGCCCGGGCGATTGATGTGGTAGCTCGCAAGTTTATTGTCGAACCCCGTCGTCCCGGTGAGCGAACGCATTTTGAGCGTATTCTCGGCCTTGTCATTGATCGCAAGGAGGCGTTCAATAGAAACGCGGCTCATTGTATCTTGGCTTCCTCTTTGGCGATAAGATCGATGACGTCGCGGGGGTTCTCCGCTTTGAGGAGCTTCTCGGTGAGCGCGGTATTGCCGCGCAGTATCTTCGCGATGATGGTGAGGACCTTCAGGTTCTCGCTCGCCGCCTCTTTGGGAGATATGAGCATGAATATGACATGCACATTCTTCTTGTCGACGGCCTTGTATCGTATCCCGGCCTTCGAGGTGGCAAAGGCTATCGTTATCTTGTCGACCTTGTCCGTTTTTGCGTGCGGAATGGCGATCCCGCTCCCCACACCGGTGGACATGAGCCGCTCGCGGGCGAGTATGGCCTTCTCCACTTCCTGCTGATTCGCAATAAGGTTGTTCTCGGCGAGCACGGCGACTATCCGGCTCAGTACCGCTTCCTTTTCCAATTCCGCTATATTGAGGATGATGGAGCGCTCATCCATGCAGTCGACAAGTTTCATCGCACGTCGCCTCCTTCCAGGATGTTCGGGGCCTCAGCGTCCTTCGCTGATGATGACGATCTTCTTTCCGTCCCGGCATACCGCTTCTATCGACCCGGTCACGCTGTTGCGGAACACAAGAAAGCGCTTGCTGCCGCCCGCGGCAACGGTGCGCGATGCGGTCGCCACATTGCATTCGGGAACGACAGCACGTTTCTTCTTCGCATAATTCACGGAAGACCCGCCGGACACCGCCACGATGCGTTCGTACCAGCCGTCAAAACCGAGCACCGTCGTAACGATATTCCCCGGCTGATATCGGTATTCCACGATATCCTTCCCGTTGCGGAAAAGGAATACCGGTATGCGCGACACCTGCACGTTCATCATATCGCGGTTCTTCACGACGGGAAAATAGCCGGAAACAGGATCGCGCTCGAGCGAGAATTCAAGGACAGCCTCGACCTCGTCCATCGGTTTATCCGAGAACGGTGCATAATCGATGTGAATGGTCTCTTCCACCGGCTCGGCACGCGCGATGGCGTTCTTAAGCCCCGCATCATGCTTATGATGCTTGATGATCGCCTTGGTGCTCCTCAATTTCCGGTCTATCTTGACGAACACCAGGTCTATCGCCTCGTGGAACGTCGATGCCGTCTCTGCGAAGCGGAAGAATTTCCCATTGAGAAGAACGGTCACTTCCGCCGTATGATCGAACTTCACCTTCATGAGAAGCACATGCGCGTCGATTATCTTCTTCGAATAGAATTTCAACTTCTCCATGCGCTTGGCGATATGTTCCCTGAGCCCGCGGCCCACTTTCACGTGTCGTCCCTGGATGTTCACATGCATTGTGCGTATCTCCGTTGTATGTTCATGCGTACGCGACCTGTAGAACGACGTCACTCGTGCACGAAACAATCCTGTCAGCGGTCGCGCGAGGAAAGTATTTTAAGCTCTTTTCTATATTTTGCAACCGTCCGGCGGGCGATATGTATACCCCGTTCCGAGAGCACCGCTTTGAGCTTCTCATCGGACAGACTGTCCGGGGCCTCGGCAATGATGCGCCGAAGCTTC
The DNA here is from genome assembly GCA_038043445.1 of Spirochaetota bacterium. NCBI lineage: Bacteria > Pseudomonadati > Spirochaetota > Spirochaetota bacterium. The sequence goes on along the minus strand of JBBTBY010000028.1, from coordinate 19,494 downwards.
TCTTTTACCGACTGCTTGGAATCCGTTCCCGATGACGACCGTACCGACACCGAAAAGAAGAATTTGACCGGGAATATGCCCCACGATGTTTCGACATATTTACTGTTGCTCACCCTGCTCACCGTGGATTCGCTCATGCCTATGGCTCCTGCCACGTCGCGAAGGAGGAGCGGCTTCATATGCTCGGGACCATGCTCGAAGAAATCCCGCTGCAGTTCGATGAGCGCCTTGCCGGTCTTATAGAGCGTGCGCCGCCGCTGTTCTATCGCGTAGATGAGCGCCAATGCGGACGACAGCTTTTCCGAGGCGAATTTCCCCCCGTCCTCGCCGGGGCTCTTCTTGAGCATGGCGCTGTACTTCTCGCTTATGGAAAGTGCCGGAAGAAAATCATCGATGAGCTCAACGTGCCATTCGCCGTCCTTTTTATCTATCCGAATATCAGGGACGATATACCGCACTTTCGTCGTATCGAACGCACGGCCGGGGAACGGCTCAAGGGTCTGGATGACCGCTGCGGAACGCGCTACATCATCGACGCCGACATTGAGCGTTGCTGCGATAAGCGCATGATCCTTCTGCGAGAGCGCATCGAGGTGATCGGCGACGATGCGCTCCGCGAGGGGCTGCCTCGGCGAATAGGCAGCGAGCTCGAGAAGCAGCACTTCTCTCAGGTCGCGCCCGCCGACACCGGGCGGATCGAACGTCTTTATCAGATCAAGTATGCTGTCGACATCTTCCCGGGGCTCATTGAGGTCAAGCGCGATGAGATCGCTCGACATGGAGAGATACCCTTCACGATCGATGAAACCGAGCACTTTCGCGCCGAGCTCGATCTTCTTCTCATCGCCGAGAGACATGCGCAGTTGGCCAAGGAGATGGTCGTAAAGCGTTTCCTTTTCCTCGGCAATGCCACCCTCGATGAAGCGGCGCTTCGAATCTTCCTTGTCATTATCGCGCGGCATGCCGAGGTCGGACGAATCCTCGAGGTAATCGACCCATTCATAGCTCGGCATATCGGGGTCGTTCATGATGTTCTGGTCTATCTCGACCGTATTGCCTTTCTCGTCGCTTTCAAGGAGCGGGTTCTCGGCAAGCTCTTTCTCTATATGCGCAAGCAGGTCAAGATTGGACAGCGTCAAAAGCCCGATGGATTGTATCATCTGCGGGCTTAAGCGAAGCTGCTGTTTCAGCTTGAGATTTAAATGAAGGGCGTTTTTCACCTGCGTTTTCGCTCCTGCATGCGTATAGTACCGCACCGGCGGGTAAAAATCAACCGATATTGCGAATATCGAATGCATGAAGAACAGCGCTCGCGGCGACGCAGCGAATAGTGAAGCCTCGCGGACGAACGGTCGACACACGCCTGTTTAACAATTATGCGTGTTCCGTCTCTTTTTGTTTTGGTATCGCAGGTATGAACCCCAATCGATCTGCTACGACATGACTGTCATGCAATATTTGTTTTAATTGTTCATCAAGCGGCAAATGTTTCACTTCTTCGTATGAGTCATCCTTTATTTCACGCACCATCTCAAGCATTTTACTGTCAGTCATGGATAACCTCCAGCGGATTTGTGATGCGCAGCGGCAGCGTATAGCCCTCATTGATATTTACTGTATGCAGTTTACGCTCACGCTCAATATTTGATAAATGTCGATAATTCCAACTCAGTAAAATATCCATGCCCGATATTGTCGCTATCGCAACATGCAGTGAATCATCAACTGATCTCGGCGGCAATGCACCCTCGGAAATGTATTGCTTCGCCAGTGACAGCACCTCAAATTCATTATAGTGCACCATTGTAATGTTTTTATTCTTTGCCGCATTCATCATTCGTTCACGCAGGGCAGCATCGTTCGTTTTATTAATCTCACGAATCACGACATCTGATAGATAAAACTCATACTCGCCCGTTGGCAACACTGCATCAAATAACTCATTCGTCGTTTGTTTCCAGTCAAGTCGATCATCAGCGAACAGATTACTGATTATTGACGTGTCAAGATATATCTTTAACTTACGCATACCACTACTACTATACCATATTCCAGCGAAATTGCACTCGCCAGTCAGCCGGAGGGCTGATCGCTAACCATTCAGCCCTCCGGCTGCCATCATCTTTTGGAGAGGGCATGCGACATGCTTGCTTGTGCTACTTCGTCTCTAATGGATCGTTATCATCCGGTGGAGACTTGACGGTAACAAGTCGTCGAATGTTGCCAAAGCGCGCGCCCATTATTTCTTCAACGCATTATACATCATCTCAGACTTTTCGTACAGGCTGTGCATAAGAAGCAACTGCTTACGTATCTTAAGCTGACCAACCTTAAACTCGGCCTGCTTCTCAACTTCAACACCGCTCTTCTCAAAGACGGCATAATCCGCATTGTAAATTGTAAACGGTCTGTAAAACAGCTATCACGTCGTCACGTAATATTCTTCTTCCTAATTCTCTGCGTTCCCTGCGCCTCTGCGTGATATCTCTTCTCTTCGTCTTGCTTCCCGTCGCGGCTTCGCGTCGTCGCGAGGTTCCTCTTTCCAACATATTTTCTCCTATCTTTCCGGCTCCAAGATCAAATTCGAAAAAACAGTAGGTTCCTACTCTATACGAATTCGCCCCTCCTTCGTATATTCCCACGCATGACCCGCGGAACAGTTCGCACAGCGGGCGATGAAAACGGAAAACGACAGGAGGACGACATGGTTTCAACAATACGCGGCCACCCGTAGCGGCGGCAGGGCGGTCCAAAGCGGCTTCGGACCTTGTTCGCTTTACGTTCGCTTTGTGTTCGCTTTCTGTTCTATCTCGGTTCGAGGGCGGAAGACGCCTCCCGGCATCGATGATGTATGAAATATACACACCTGATGCCGTCGAGTATCTTCCGCGGCTTTTGAGTGAATACAAGGAGTTTTCAAATGTCCTTGACTACACGATTTTTTGATGTATTATCTACCGCGGTCACAACATCATGGACACCCAAGACATAAAGCTATCCACCGGCATGAGCGGCCTTGACAGCGTATTGAAAGGCCTCATCCCCGGCGACAATGTCGTCTGGCAGATCGACTCCATCGAGGATTATTCGGCGTTCGTCCGCCCCTATGCCGCGGCCGCAATGAAGGCCGGCAAGAAGCTCATCTACTTCCGCTTCGCAAGCCATGCGGCGCTGCTCGGCCAGGAACAGTGCACGGAGATACATACGCTCAAACCCGAAGAAGGTTTCGAAACGTTCATAGCCGCCATCCATTCGGTGATAGAGAAATGCGGACGCGGCGCGTTCTACGTGTTCGACTGCCTCTCGGAACTGGCCGGTGACTGGTATTCGGACCGCATGCTCGGCAATTTCTTCATGCTCACCTGCCCCTATCTCTACGACCTTGAAACGATAACCTATTTCGCCCTCTACCGCGACCGCCACTCGCAGCATGCGACGACGCCCATTGCTGAAACGACGCAGCTTCTCCTCGATGTGATACGCCATAACGCACGCATCTATGTCCGTCCCGTCAAGGTGCAGCACCGCTATTCACCGACCATGCATCTTCTGCATGAGATGCGCAGGGACGAGTTCACTCCCATAACATCGAGCACCGTCATCGCCGATATACTCAACGACGCCGACCTCACCGACATCGACGAATCGATGGACTTCTCCGCGCGCACCGCGCTTGAGGCGGAGGAGATACTCAAGGAAGTGCGTGCCGGACGCGCCCGCATAGACCGCGTGAACGCGGTGTTCACGCAGCTTTGCCGTATGATAATATCGCGCGACGAGAAGATACTTTCGCTCGTCGGCAAGTACATGACGCTCGAGGATGTGCTCGCCATCGCCAAGCGAATGATCGGCTCAGGCCTCATCGGCGGCAAATCCGTCGGCATGCTCCTCGCGCGCTCCATACTCAGGAAGACCGATGCCCGTTTCATGGATGTACTCGAAACGCATGACAGCTTCTTTATCGGTTCGGACGTGTTCTACACGTTCCTCGTGCGCAACGGCGTGTGGTGGATGCGCCAGAAGCAGCGCGACCCGGAACGTTTCCTCGAAGGCGCCGAGGAGGCGCGGCGGAGGATACTCACCGGGCGGTTCACCGACTACATAGTCGAGCGTTTCCGAAAGATGATAGATCATTTCGGCCAATCGCCGTTCATCGTACGGTCCAGTTCTCTCCTTGAGGATAATTTCGGCAATTCATTCGCCGGTAAATACGAGAGCGTGTTCTGCGCCAATCAGGGGCCGCTCGAACGCCGTCTTGAGGATTTCCTCGCGGCGGTGCGCTCCATCTACGCGAGCTCCATGGGCGAACGCGCGTTGAGCTACCGCGCAAGCCGCGGCCTTCTGGACAAGGACGAGCAGATGGCGCTCCTCGTCATGCGCGTATCCGGCGATGCATACGGCAGACATTACTACCCGTCCATGGCCGGTGTCGGCTTCTCGTTCAATCCGTTCGTATGGAATCGCGGCATAGATCCGAAAGCGGGCGTGCTCCGTCTCGTCTTCGGCCTCGGCACGCGTGCCGTTAATCGCGCGGACGATGACTATACGCGGCTTGTCGCACTGAACGATCCATCACGCCGCCCGGAAGCGAGCTTCGATGCGGTACGCCAATACTCGCAGCGCAAGGTCGACTATCTCGATCTTGAGGCCAATCAGCTCGTGTCGGGATATTTCACCGACATCGCAGGCGCCGTCCCGGAAGCGATGCTCGATCTTTTCACCACGACCGGCACATCGGAGAGAAGCTCATCTCGCACCGACCGCGTGCTTACGTTCGATACGCTGCTTTCATCGACACCATTCGCCAAGGATATGCGCGATATGCTCTCGATCCTGCAGGGGGCGTATGATTATCCCGTGGATATAGAATATACGGCCAACTTCGATGCGGAGAAGAACTATCGCATCAATCTCGTGCAATGCCGCCCGCTCCAGGTAAAGGGTGCCGATGTCGCCAAGATCCCCGCGATAGAGGTCGCTCACGACGATATCATCATGCAGGCGCGCTCGGCCGTCGTCGGCCAGAGCCGCATGTCGCGCATCGGGCGCATCATCTATATCGTGCCCGAGAAATACAGCGAACTTCCCGAACGCGAACGCTACGAGATAGCGCATGCCATCGGCGAGATAAACAGGCTCACCCCGGTCGGCATGCATGTCATGCTCATCGGCCCCGGGCGCTGGGGCACAAGCTCACCCGAACTCGGCATACCGGTGACATTCCCCGAGATAAACAGGACGACGATACTCTGTGAACTCGTGATGATGCGCGAAGACCTTGTCCCCGATGTATCGCTCGGAACGCATTTCTTGAACGAGCTCGTGGAATGGGATATGCTCTATCTCGCCCTTTTCCCGCGGCAGGCGGACAGTTTCTTCAACCATACGTTCTTTGAGGGCTCGCCCTCCATACTGGAAGAACTGGTGCCGTCACGCGCGAAATGGAAGGATGTCATCAGGGTCATCGATACGACGAACGCAAAAGGCATCGGTGTAGCCGCCGACGCCCAGGAGCAGAAGGTCATCTGCTATCGGCTGAAATAACGGGCGGTGCACGCTCTTAGCCTTTGAGCGCAACGAGAAGGATACTGCATGAGTACTCACGGCCTCTACGATCCGGCATTCGAGCACGACAGCTGCGGCGTGGGCTTCGTCTGCGATATTCAGGGACGCCGTTCCCGCACGATAGTATCGCAGGGCCTTGAAGTACTGCGGCGTCTCTCGCATCGCGGGGCGACCGGGGCGGACCCGAAGACAGGCGACGGCGCAGGCATTCTCATGCAGATGCCGCATCGCTTTTTCGAGAAGGTATCCGCGGACGCCGGATTCTCACTCCCCGCTGTCGGCGAATACGGTACCGGCCTCGTCTTCCTCCCGCAAAAGAAAGAAGAGCGCGATACATGCAAGCGCGCCCTCGAAAGTGCCGTGAACGCCGAAGGGCTTTCCATCATTGGCTGGCGAACGGTGTCGGTCAACGGCAAAGAGATCGGCAAGACCGCGCAGGCAAGCCAACCGGTCATAGAACAGCCTTTCATCGCGCGCCGCAAGGCTATGACGGACACGCTGTCCTTCGAGCGTTCACTGTATCTCGTCAGGAAGATGGCGGAAAATACAGTACGCGCTTCATCCATTGAACAGAAAAAGTTCTTCTATATAACGAATCTATCCTGCCGCACCTTCTCCTACAAAGGGCTTCTCATGCCCGATCAGATGGAGAAATTCTTCCCCGAGCTTTCCGACCCGTCGATAGAAAGCGCGATCGCCATCGTACATTCCCGCTACAGCACCAACACCTTCCCCACCTGGGACCTTGCACAGCCCTTCCGCTATCTCGCGCACAACGGCGAGATAAACACCCTGCAGGGCAGCGTCAACTGGATGCGTTCGCGCGAACAGGTGATACAGAGCCCGCTCTTCGGCGACAGGATAAAGCATCTCTCCCCGCTCATCGTCCCCGGCGGCAGCGATTCCGCCGCGCTCGATAATGCCTTCGAGCTCCTGCTCCTCTCGGGACGCTCGCTCGCGCATGCGATGATGATGCTCGTCCCCCCGGCATGGGAGAATAATAAGCTTATCGATAAGAAGCTTAAGGATTTCTATCTCTATCACGCCTTGCTCATGGGGCCGTGGGATGGGCCCGCTGCGCTTGCGTTCAGCGACGGCACCGAAGTGGGCGCGCTCCTCGACCGTAATGGCCTGCGCCCGGCGCGCTACATACAGACAAAGAGCGGCATGGTGGTCATGGCTTCCGAGGTCGGCGTGCTCGATATACCGCCGGAGGATATCGCCGTTTCAGGGCGCATAGAACCGGGAAAGATATTCCTCGTCGATACCGCAAAAGGTCGCATCATCGATGATGCCGAGGTGAAGGATACCGTCGCTTCCCAGAAGCCCTACAGCGAATGGACGGCGAACACGATACTCTTCAGCGACATCCCGCCGGCAGCAAAAACACCGGCTGCCATCGACAATGCGGTGACGCAGTTCAAGGCATTCGGCTACACGCGCGAGGACATGCGTATCATCATGAAGCCCATGGCGGAGAACGCTGAGGAGCCGGTGGGCTCCATGGGTAATGATACGCCGCCCGCGGTGCTGTCGAACATGCCGCATCATATCTACACGTATTTCAAGCAGCTCTTCGCGCAGGTAACGAACCCGCCGATAGACCCGATACGCGAAGAGATAGTGATGAGCATGAAAAGCTATCTCGGGCCGCAGGGCAATATCCTCGAAGAAAGCCCGGAGCATGCAAAGCGTCTTGTGCTTGAGAACCCCATCCTTACCGATGAGGAAATGCTCAGGCTGGAGACATTAGCATCGCGCGGATTCAGCACCCGGCGTATACCGATAGTGTTCGATGCAAAGAAGAACGATCTCAAAGCGGCGCTTGACCGTGTCTGCGCCGAAGCTGAACAGGCCGTACGCGACGGCATATCGTTCATCATCCTTTCGGACCGTTCCGTGAACGCGGATAACGCCCCCATTCCCGCGCTCATCGCCGTCGGGGCGGTGCATCATCATCTGGTAAAGGTTTCACTTCGTGTAAAGACCGATCTCATACTCGAAACAGGCGAGCCGCGCGAGGTCCATCACTTCGCACTTCTTTTCAGCTACGGCGCGGACTGCGTCAATCCCTATCTCGCCTACGAAGCGGTGCGCCACGCGGTAAAGGATTTCGCCGTACCCATCGATGATGCCAAAGCGGTGTACAATTATATCAAAGCGATAAAGAAGGGCTTGTTCAAAGTATTCTCGAAAATGGGCATATCCACCCTGCAGGGCTATCGCGGCGCGCAGATATTCGAGGCGCTCGGTGTAGGCCCGGAAGTGATAGAACGCTGTTTCGCGGGAACCGTCTCGCGCATCGGCGGCATCACCTTCGATACCATCGCCGAAGAGACGCTCATGCGGCACACGACCGCATACGGCATAGCGAAGAAGACCGTGAGCGGCGGACTCTATCAATGGCGGCGCGACGGTGAATATCATCTCTGGAACCCCGAGACGATAGCGGCTATACAGGAAGCCACACGCACCGGCAATTACGCGCGCTATAAGGAATTCGCCGCACTCATCAACGATCAGTCGAAGAATGCGGGCACGCTCCGCGGCATGTTCATGTTCAAAAAGACGAAGGCGATAGCGCTCTCGGATGTTGAGCCTGCGAAGAACATCACCAGGCGATTCGTCACCGGTGCGATGAGCTTCGGCTCGATAAGCCGCGGCGCGCATGAATCGATAGCCATTGCCATGAACCGCATCGGCGGGATGTCGAACACCGGTGAGGGCGGCGAGGACCCCGCGCGTTTCACGAAACTCCCCAACGGCGATTCGCGCCGGAGCGCGATAAAGCAGGTGGCGAGCGGACGTTTCGGCGTAACGACGAATTATCTCATCAACGCGGATGAACTGCAGATAAAGATTGCGCAGGGCGCCAAGCCCGGCGAGGGCGGACAGCTCCCCGGCCATAAGGTCAATGCGGTGATAGCACGTACGCGCTACACCACCGAGGGGGTAACGCTGATATCCCCTCCCCCGCATCACGACATCTATTCCATAGAGGACCTCGCGCAGCTCATCTTCGATCTCAAGAACGTTAATCCATCGGCACGCATAAGCGTAAAGCTCGTGTCCGAGATTGGTGTCGGCACCATTGCTGCCGGTGTGGCAAAAGGCCATGCGGATATGATACTCATCGCCGGCGGCGACGGCGGTACCGGCGCTTCGCCGTTAAGCTCGATAAAACACGCGGGGCTCCCGTGGGAGCTCGGGCTCGCCGAAACGCATCAGACACTTGTCATGAACGACTTGAGGAGCCGTGTGCGCCTCCAGACCGACGGCCAGATACGCACGGGGCGCGACCTTGTCATCGCCGCCATGCTCGGTGCGGAGGAATACGGATTCGCCACGAGCGCGCTTATCGTGCTCGGCTGCGTCATGCTCAGGCATTGCCATCTCAATAATTGTTCGGTCGGCGTCGCCACACAGGACGAACTCCTCGAACGGCGCTTCCGCGGGAAGGTCGATCATCTCGTCAATTTCTTCACCTACATCGCGGAGAACGCACGCGAGGAAATGGCCGCACTCGGCGTAAAAAGCATCGACGAGCTCATCGGGCGGAGCGACCTCCTTGAAACGAATACCGCCATACTCCCCTGGAAAGCGAAGGGTATAGACTTCTCGCGCATATTCTATCGCCCGGACGTGCCGAAGAACGTCGCCGTTCGCAGAACGATAATGCAGGACCACGGCATCGAGAACGTGCTTGACAGGACGCTCATCGAAAAAGCGGCAAGCGCGCTTAACGAACAGAAGGCCGTTTCTATCGAGCTCCCGATACGCAATGTGAACCGCACGACAGGCGCCATGCTCTCGGGCGAGGTCTGCAAGCGTGTCGGCGAGGAAGGGCTTCCCGACGACACGATACATGCCCGTTTCACCGGCATCGCCGGCCAGAGTTTCGGGGCCTTCCTCACCAACGGCATCACCTTCGAACTTGAGGGCATGGCGAACGACTATGTCGGCAAGGGGCTTTTCGGCGGGCGCATCATCATCTATCCGCCGAAGCAGGCTTCATACGACAGCGCGAAAAATATCATCATCGGGAACACGACGTTCTACGGCGCCATACGCGGCGAGGCGTACATACGCGGCGTTGCCGGCGAGCGGTTCTGCATACGTAATTCCGGCGTCTATGCCGTCGTCGAAGGCGTGGGCGATCACGGCCTTGAATACATGACCGGCGGACGCGTGGTCATTCTCGGCAGGACAGGACGCAATTTCGCCGCGGGCATGTCCGGCGGCATCGGATATGTATACGACATCGACGGCGACTTCAGGGATAAATGCAATATGGATATGGTCGAGCTCTCCGGACTCAACGACTATGACACGACGCTCGTGCGTTCCCTCATCCATAATCATTTCCGATACACCAGAAGCCCTGCGGCAAGAACGGCGCTCGACGATTTCAGCGCGGCAGAGAAACGGTTCATCAAGGTGATGCCGCTCGAATACAAGCGCATACTTGAGACGAAGGACGTCAATAAGCAGATGCGTCTGGCAGGAGCATACGATGGCTAAGAAGGATGTGCATGCGTTCCTGAAGATAGGCCGCCGTCACGAGGAATACCGCCCGGTGTACGAACGCCTTAAGGATTACAGACACGTCGCACTTGAACGCTCGGTCGAGGAAACGACGGCGCAGACGTCGCGCTGCATGGACTGCGGGATACCGTTCTGCCACTGGGCCTGCCCCATAGGCAACATCATACCGGAATGGAACGACCGCATGATGATGGGCGACCACCGCCGCGCCTTCGAGCTCCTCGATTCGACGAATAATCTCCCCGAAGTGACCGGCCGTGTCTGTCCCGCCCCGTGCGAATATTCCTGCGTACTCGGCATCAACCACGCGGCGGTATCGATACGCGAAAATGAGCTCGGCATCAGAGAGTATGCGTTCCGCCAAGGCATCATAACGCCGCGTCCGCACGTACAGAGAACGGGAAAGAAGGTCGCCGTTGTCGGGTCCGGCCCCTCAGGCATAGCGTGTGCATCACAGCTCAATCGCGCAGGTCATACGGTGACCGTGTTCGAGAAGGAAAAGCTCGCCGGCGGTATCATGCGCTACGGCATACCCGACTTCAAGCTCGAGAAATGGGTGCTCGACCGCCGCATCGATCTCCTCACAAAAGAAGGGATATCATTCGTCACCGGCACCGACGTCGGATCGCCGGCATACCCCGCATCGAAGCTCACCGCCGAATTCGACGCGGTGTGCCTCGCCGGCGGAGCGAAAAAACCGCGCGACCTTGCCATACCCGGACGCGAGATGTCGGGCATTTATTACGCCATGCAGTATCTCACGCAATCAAACAAGCGCATCTCCGGTGAAGCGTTCAGCGAGGCCGTCATCGATGCAAGGGATAAAAGCGTCGTCGTGATAGGCGGCGGCGATACCGGGAGCGACTGTGTCGGCACGGCGAACCGCCAGGGCGCGAAACATGTGGTGCAGATCGAAGTGCTTCCCATGCCCCCCGACTCGCGCACCGATATGTATCCCTGGCCGAAATTCCCCATGCTCTTAAAGACAACATCGAGCCATGAAGAAGGCGTCGTACGCGATTGGGCCGTGCTCACGAAGCGTTTTCTCGGCATGAACGGCGCGGTAAAGAAGATAGAATGTGTGCGCGTGGATTTCTCTCAGAAGGACGCGAAGGGCGCCCCGATAATGAAGGAAGTGCCGCACAGCGCATTCACCATAGAGGCCGACCTCGTGCTCCTGTCGATAGGCTTTCTCGGCCCCGTGAGGGAAGGCATGCTCACCGATATGGGCACGGCGTTCGACGAGCGCGGCAATGTGAAGACCGACGCGAACGGCATGACGAGCGTAAAGGGCGTATTCTCCGCAGGCGACATGCGCCGCGGGCAGTCGCTCATCGTCTGGGCAATATCCGAAGGCCGCCGTACGGCGCGTTTCATCGATGAATACCTCATGGGTGCGAGCGATCTGTCGGTCATGTAGGGATAAGAAGCACGGGGCCAAGACCCCGTGCTTTGTACATATAGAATGAAAGAGCACACGGGGCTTCAGCCCCGTGTGTGCACACCTCAATAGAAAATTGTCTCGAAAACATGTTTGCCATATGAGCATAGGCGAACGGCAGGATGGAGGTGCGTTTCATTCCGGTCATGTAGTGTTCGGAACGACGAGTCATCATGCCGCAACTGGTATGGCGGTTCGTTTGATCTCGGAAAGGATACTTGCAGCCGGCGGATCATCGTATTCATCACGGAAAACACAGAACGGCTCTATCGAAACATCGACCTTTCGCGCCAAGCCGAATAATCGTGTCGCATATTCGATCTTATCCCCATGGGCAATGTCGAGCACAACCGCAATATCGATATCGCTTGCACCGGTCGCGCTGCCTTTTGCGTACGATCCGTATAAGAATACCCTGGCACCAGGAAAAGAACTCTGCACCAATGATGCATATCGGGCTGTCACCGATCTTATCGTATCGCTATCTTTGACCGTAGCCATTGGTACACCTCCTTCATTTCTGCGATAAGTGCAACCGCTCTTTCGTGCGTGAACGATACCGAAAGAGTTTGTATTTCTTCAGTATACCGCGATTGAATATAATAAGCGTTCAATGAGTCAAGGAATGATATCTGCTTTTCGCTCATAGCCTCAGCAAGACCGGTTTCTTCCGCAAGTTTGTTCAGATTGTGCGTATACGGAGGCGTTTTTCCGTATCGATACACATAATATGCCTTCAGAACCTTTTCAATCGCCTGCTGACAGGTAAATGCCACGTAGAGATACCGCGCTGCCGATAACATCGAATCAGCGGTGGCAAGATCGTATTCCGCAAGGCTTATCCAATTCGCTACGGTGTTCTCATTCATGCGGTCAGTATAGCTGAATCCCATCGGAATTCAAGGAGTGAGTGCGCTTCATCGATGAATACCTCATGGGTGCGAGCGATCTGCCGGTCATGTAGCGTCAGTTCGGTATATTCATCTTTACCAGGAACGTCCCGCTATATCCTGAAAAGTTCTCGATAAACGGCTGGCCAATTGTATACAGATTCACTCCGTCGCTGGCAAGTCCGTTCGCATAACCGCTCATCCTCTGACTGACTTTGCCGACATACGTTAACGTTCTCGGATCGATGATAAATATTGTTTTCGCCTCGCCATTATCCCAGCGGACAGTACCGTTATCGATTGTGGGCGTACGATACATCACATACAATTTACCGCGATGGAAAGCCATTCCGAAGCATTGACCGGCCGGGACACGAAGCCCGACAAGGAAGCGCATATTATTATCATACAGTGCTGAATGCGTCAAATTTGAAACACTGAATGCGTATCGATACTTGCGTATCTGTTCCTGAATCGGCGGGCTATCACTTTCGGGATAAGGATTTTCCGTTTGTATCGGCTGATGATAGCGTATGAACCAATAGCTCCCGTCAGCAGGATTAATTTTCATGTACTTTGCCTGAAAATCATAGAATTCGCTGCCGCCCCAGCCGTAATCGCCGGGATTAATATTTGAAGAAGCAGCCAGGTTTGTTTTAAAGTAAACTTTCATCCCGGTTGCAGTCCGTCCTGTCATGTAAAAACTCCCAACGCAGGATTCAATGCCGAAATAATCCATCTGAGTATTCGAGATAATTACCGTATGAAGGAGTATGCCGTTTGTTGAGACGACATCGCATCTGTCTTTTCTCAAGACAAAAACATTGGTGCCGGTTACGGTCAGGTCATATCCGCTGTCATTCATGAATATCTGAGGGTCATATATGCCCGCCCCGTTCGAATACACCGTTACTGATGAAGGCGTTACATTCGGCAGATTCAGAAAATCAACATCCCCTAGCGGGGCAAGGCCCATGAGCAGCTCGAATGGCCGCGCATTGGGCGTACACCCGGCAGTGCCGAGTATGATGAACGCGGACAGAGCCGAGAGCAGCTGTATAGAGTATTTCATTTTCATCTCCCTTAGAACATTATCCCGAGCGTGCTCGAGCCTTTGAACGAATTATAGTTGATACTGCCGGTGTCTATATACCCGCCTGTTCCCAGGAAAACGTGATAGGTGAATTCATTTTTCAGGAATATCCCGACTACATCAAACAACTTAATATCGAATGTTATAACGCCGCCAAGCGTCATCATGCTGAACATCTGAGTATACTCGATACCGTTAAGCGTCGCACGCTCCATAAGGAACAGATACCCCGCCTGGCCGGCGATGATAGTATTCACCGGGCCGAGCTTGAGCGTAACGCCGACAAGCGGACATATATAGGGGTTTATCCATATAGCTGAAGCGGCAGAAAGACCCGGGCTCCGCTCGGCTCCGCCGTTATTCGTATTTATCGATGTTATGTATGCTTCACACCCGATCATCCATGTCAATTTCAGCACGTCGTTCTTTTTGCCGAAAAGGCGGCCGCGGAGGAATATATCGCCGCCCATTCCCGTTTCGTAGGGCAATTCCGTTGGGACAGAATAACTCATCCTGCCGTATGTTATCAGAAAACCGGCGTATATCCCCTCAATATAAAATGAATAGCTCGAAATATCTTCCGGTTTTTTCTCTCCTGTCAAACCTTCTACGAGCTCTACGATAGCCTTCTCGAGCTTATCCATCGACTCGAACTGCACACGCGCGGTTTTCTCTATCTTCGAGCTTTCCACCGATATCATCTCGACGCTCAGGAAGTACTTGCCGCTCGTTTTCGCGAGCACGCCGTTTATCATATACTCCATATTGAGCATTTTACCCAGCTTCACTGCGCATTCGCTGTCCGTACAGCCTGTCTGCTGGAATTCCTGCTCGGACATGATGCTCTGCATGTTCTTCCTGTCAAGCACATCGTACTTTCCGCTGTCGACAAGTTCATTGCGGAAAATGTCGTTGACGAGCGTCGTTTCCATGGCAGCGACACTATTCGCCTTGAAATCGAGCACGCCGACGCGGACCTTCTTGACGACCGGTTTTTTCGCTGCGTCCGCAGCAAAGCCGACCGTACAGCACACAAGGAATGATAATAGAAGCAACCCCGCTCGCATAGATATCTCCTCAAGCTCAATAGTAGTTCGTGATTCTATCACCCGCCGGAATTATGTCAATAGAATTCCGTAAGGTATCAGAGGATACATTATCTTATCGCTAGACATTTATCGGTACACCCGCATTATCACGCAAGAAAAGAAAACCACCGAGGGCACAGAGAATACAAGAGAGTACAGTGGAAATATATTTGAGAAGAAAATTGCAACAGGTTCACCACTCGGGAGAAAATGGTCAACTTCTCGACTTTGATCTCTCAGGCTTTTCTCCGTGATCTCCGTGGTTTCTCTTTTCCCTTATGACAATGAATTTTTCTCTGTATGCATTTGACAGCATCCCCCACATCTGATATTATCCCCGCGGCATTCATTCAACACGAGGATTACCATGAAAGTCGCGAAATTCGGCGGCACATCGCTTGCCGGGGCACAGCAGATAAAGACCGTATGCGATGTGGTCCTTGCGGACAGCGCACGAAAGTATGTGGTCGTCTCCGCGCCGGGAAAACGCAGCAAGACGGACACCAAGGTCACCGATCTCCTTATCGCAGCGGCGGAAAAATATCTGTCGACGAAGAGCGCAGAAAAGGAGATAATGGCCGTCATTTCGCGCTACCGTGAGATAGCCGATGAACTTTCCGTACCGAACGACATCATGGGCACCATCGAGAAGGATTTCCGCTCACGGCTCGTTTCGCATACGAGCGACAGGGAGAAATATCTCGACAACATGAAAGCGGCAGGCGAGGACAATTGCGCCAAGCTCGTCGCGGCATATCTCGTCAGTCGCGGCGTGAAAGCACAGTACGTCAACCCGCGCACCGCCGGTCTCATGGTAAGCGATGAATTCGGCAATGCGCAGGTGCTCGAGAAGTCATACGATTCGCTCAAGAAGCTCAAGAACGCGAAGGGCATCGTGATATTTCCCGGATTTTTCGGCTTTTCCCCCCGCGGCGATATCGTGACCTTTCCCCGCGGCGGCTCCGACATTACCGGCGCCATACTCGCCCGTGCCGTGGGCGCCGAGGTGTACGAGAATTTCACCGATGTGGATTCCGTGTTCGCGGCATCGCCCGCTATCGTCAAGAATCCCGCGCCGATAGCCGAGCTCACCTATCGCGAAATGCGCGAGCTTTCGTATGCCGGATTCAGCGTATTCCACGAAGAAGCGCTCGTCCCCGCGTATCAGGGCGGTGTGCCGGTGAACGTGCGCAACACGAATAATCCGTCGGCGCCGGGAACGCGCATCGTACAGCGCCGCACGATAACGGACACGCCGGTGGTCGGCATCGCGAGCGACGCTGGTTTTGCCTGCATCTACCTCAGCAAATACCTCATGAACCGCGAGATAGGCTTCGGGCGCAGGCTCTTGAAGATCCTCGAGGAAGAGAAGATACCCTTCGAGCATATGCCGTCGGGCATAGACAATCTTTCCGTCATCGTCCGCGAAAAATTCTTCGATGCAGTGACGGAAAAACGCGTGCTCGCGAAGATTCGCAATGAGCTCAAGGTCGATGATGTGGCCGTCGAACGCGGTATCGCCATTCTCATGGTCGTCGGCGAAGGCATGCGGCACATCGTCGGCATCGCAGGGCGCATCACCGGCGCGCTCGCGAAAGCGAACGTCAATATCGAGATAATCAATCAGGGCTCGTCGGAAGTGAGCATGATGTTCGGCATTAAGGCGAAGGACAATGCGAAAGCAGTAGCCGCCATTTACGGGGAATTCTTCGGACGCGCCTAATTCGGCGGTACGGACGCTTTCGCCGGGGCATCCTCACGGTAGATACGCTCAGCCGTCTTCGACAGCCACCACGACGCCGCATAGAGCGCATCCGCCCTGTCGAGCCAGTCACGCTCAATCGATGCGGAAAGGAAATCCGCGAGCAGAAGCTTCACGAATATCGTTTTCGCATACACCCATTCTATCACGCGCGCATCGGACGCGAGCAGAAGTGAGCGGGACACCGGCAGTGCCTCGATGCGGTACTGCATGTTCGCGCGTATGATGCTTGCACGTACGGAGAACCACCACGGCGCCCCGCAGTATACGTTCCTCCGCGCGCGCGCCGACTGCACGAGATCGACCGCGGACAGCTCCGCGGCATTGAGCACCTCGAATATTATCGTCGGGTATTTTTCGAATATCTCGTTCATGCGCGGTATGCGCTCGGTATCGTTCACGGAAACGGCAATGGTCGGCCTGCGCCGAACACCGGTAAAAAGCTGCACGTGCAACGACCGACGTGCAAGCGAGGAGAAAAGCGCATGCCCGAGGACAAGCCTCACCGCATCACGCGTATTGCCTGTTGCAGCGAGCACGGGTACTTTCGCAGCGCCGTCCATGCCGTCGAACGGGTACGGTGCTATACGTACGGTACGAATACCCTGGTCGTACAGCGCGCCGACGGCACTGTCCAGTTCCGCGGCGACCTCCGCGGCCTTGTCCGCCTGCTTCTGCGAAACGAGCACGGCATCGATGACACGATCGTTCAATCTGTCGAATACGGGTACTGAATGGATGATGCCCGCGAGCGATGCAAGGTCATTGGGCGCGGTAATACCCGCCACGATACGGAACAGAGAACCGCGCGCACATATCTGCCTGGGCCATGCGGGATCGGCCGCGTTCGCCTTGATGCGCTCATTCGCGTCGTGAATGCTCGCTGTACCGTCGATAGTCACCCCGTAGAGGTCCTTGAGCATGCGGCGCACGATGCGGTTCCAATGCGTCGTCCGGGATTCCGAAAAAGCCTTCGCAAGCGCTTCGACACGCTCCGGCTCAGGTAATTTTTCCGCCTGCGCGGGATACCCCGCCGCTTCAAGTTCCTGCCTCAACCAGAAGTAATGTACGATGTCCCAGATATCGCGGGCGCCGATCTTCGGCGATGACTCGAGATGCGTATGCGTATCCCACGCAGCGAGCGGCAGGAGTTCCTCAAATATTTCCATACGCATGTGTTCACTATAATCCGTTGCAGCGAAATTGTCAATTCGGTATTGCATTTTGACGTCACTGTGCTACCATGCGCCACGCGTGGCACAAGGATGTGCCAGCTGCGCGAGGCATGGATGCCGACTCGCGCATGGATGGCTTGGGCGCTACGCATTCGCCCGGCCGACGAGAACGCCCGGGTGGCGGAATTGGTAGACGCAACGGATTTAAAATCCGTTGGCTGTAACGGCCATGCCGGTTCAAGTCCGGCCCCGGGCAATTCAGAGCGTTATCGACGAATTCTCGCGCGCAGGAACGGTGTTCCTGAACAGCTTTTTCGCTTTCCGCACGATCGAATCGACCTTGGCGTCGGTGTAGAGCGGATCGTAATGGAAAAGCACGAGCTTTTTCACTCCCGCCTTGGCTGCAACAGCAGCGGCTTGCCGAAACGATGAATGCCCCCATCCCGCATGCGTAACGATATCCTCATCGTCGTACTGCGAATCATGTATGAGGATATCCGCCCCGCGGGCAAGATCGATGACGCGTTCGTCGAGATCTTTCCCAGGGTGCTCGGTATCGGTCGAATATGCGAGCACGGCCCCGTCCGCCTCGATGCGGTAGCCATATGCGCCGCCGGGATGGGTATGCTCCATGGCCGTTACCCGAACATCCCTGCCGAGGGTGAATGTCCCGTCCTCGACCTTGGTAAAATCCATATGCGCACCGAGCTCATTCAGACTGACCGGGAAATACTTATGCTCCATCTGCCCCGACATTATCTCTTCGAGCGACTTCGTATACCGCGATTTCCCGTAGATATGGAAGCGGTTCGCTTTGTTGAAGATGGGCATGAAGAACGGGAATCCCTGGATATGGTCCCAATGCGTATGGCTGAGAAGAACATGCGCCTCTATGGGCTTGCGCTTGAATTCTTTTATCAGCGAGTGTCCGAGGCCGCGTATACCGGTACCGGCGTCCAGTATTAATATCGTGCCCTTAGCTGAGCGGACCTCGACGCAGGCGGTATTGCCGCCGTATTTCATCATGTCGGCGGCGGGCACCGGGGTCGAGCCGCGCACACCGTGAAAACGTATCGTCATGAATGCTCCTCGTTCATGACATTATACGTGTACAGGGGATTTTGTAAATAATAGCACGTGTCGGAACGCGGTTATTTCGCGACGACGAACATGCCGCGTTTACTGAACACCGTGCCGCTGTCGGATGAGATGCGCACCTGATAGACATAGATACCGAGGGGTATCCGGCTACCGCGCGGCGACCATACGATGGTGTTCTCCCCGGGCAGACCGCTGCCGCTCGTGCGATGGACAAGCGCACCGGAAGAGTTATACACCTCGAAATCCATTTGTCTGCTGCCGGCGATGTTGAGCGATACGGTAAGGCTCACCTTCCCATCGACATCCGGCTTGTAGGTCCGATGCATCGATATGAGATCGATCGGCTCACCCTCCGGCAAACCGCCCATAATGGCCTTGAGCCAAACGACGGGGTTCGGATCGGTCGTATTACTTATGACAAGGTCATAATTGCCGAACGGAAGTGCGATATCGGCGGTCACGGCGCGGATCGTATCGTAGGTTGCCACCGTCATATCGATGACATTGAGTCGCACTACGGCACCGGTCTGGCGATTGCGTGCGAGTATCCTCGTGTTTATCGGGTCATAGAAATTGCTTATCGACAGCACCAGCCGTCCGCTGGTAATATTGCTGGCATAGAGATACGGACGCCGCACGGCAGCGAGGGTATCGACGCTGTTGTCGAAGACAAGAGAGACGTTCGTAAGGATGGGCGTATACCCCTGCATGCCGGTGAACATCCTCATTTTATACTGGAAATATTGCGCATTCGATTTTATCCGCCCTGCAGCAATACTCGCCTGCGGATTGTAATTGCCTAACGCCGAGGTAATATTGGTGAACGGTATGCCC